>CAJUFP010000035.1 GCA_910585645.1 uncultured Hungatella sp.
AAAGATAGACTACTATGATAGTCTGTCTAAACAATAGACTATCATAGTAGTCCAAATACGTCAACGAATATTTTCTGACGAATCTCTTAAGAATTCCGATTACAGCCCGGACGGATGATTGATATTACGACCTGCCACTGATCAGGAAAAAGGATGCGGTACTGTAAAAGCTAAACCTTCCTATTATGGAATAGAATTAACTACATCAAGGATTTCTTCCGCTGAAAGGTCATCTGGGGAAAACCCAATACACACATCCTCATAAGCAAAATGAAATATCCCATTGTCGTCTTTTGTTTCTAAATATTCTCGCAAATCCTCAAAAGAGTAAATAGGTGTATTTGTCCTTGGTTCATAGTCCATAATGAAAACAAGAAAACTTGAACCAAATAGGCTTGGGTCTGCAACTGCAACTCCGCCATCATCGTTAGCGGGAGCCGTTGTTATTTCATCATTGCCCGTTGTATAAGTTACTCGAAGTAAGTGATATTTTGTTCCGCTTTTCATAGTTGTTTCATATAGACTGGCCTTGCCAAAATGGTAGCCAGCGGGCAAATCAGCAGGCAAATGATTCCCTAATCCCGGTATTCCGTAGGCGGTATTCTCATCAACGCTTTCTATGGTCGCATCTAAAACATCTCGAATATCCTCGGTGGCCGGATATACAGCCATACTTTCAATTACCGGGTCAACACCCTCCTGATGTTCCCCTGGAGTAACAATGCCGCCGGTAATGTTCGGGCCGCCGCTCGGTTCCCTCAAAATGCCCGGCAGTGTCAGTGCTGTTGCTGTGATAATCAGGCCAGCACAAGCTGCCATAGCCCCCCATTTGACCGCTTTATTGTATCGGGGGCGCTTATATGCTCTCGCATCTTGCACGGCCTCATCGTTAATCGCTCCAATCGCATCCAAAATATTTTCAGCTTTCATTACAAAAATTCCTCTCTTTCCAACCGGTTTAGAAGATTTTTCCGTTGCCTGTGTAACATCATCTTTACTTTGCTTTGTGAAAACCCAAATCTTTGAGCAATCTCGCTAATCGGGTCAAAATACCAATACCTGCAGATGAAAACCCGGCGTTCCATAGGAGACAGCGACATAACGAAGCTGTCAATAAGCTGTACCAATTCTGCGGCCTCCACCTCATGCTCTACGTTTTGGTTAGACGGAATACAGTCAGACAGTTCGTCAAGTACCAGTACGATCTCACCGCCGCCCCGCTTTTTTGCACTACGTCCACGCCATTTGTCAATAGATATTCTTCGTGTGATTTTTCCTAAAAATGTTGAGAGGATAGACGGACAGTGGGGCGGAATGCTGTTCCATGCGTCAAGGTAAGTATCATTTACACTTTCGTCTGCGTCCTCCATATTTCCGAGGATGCCATAAGCGATGGAATAGCAGTAATTTCCGTACTTTTTAGATGTTTCTGATATCGCATTTTCAGAGCGAGCCCAATAAAGGTTGACAATGCTGTCATCTTCCATTTCCATACCTCCTTTACCCCCAGATAGAGTTCTTCATCTATCTACTCGAAAAATAATCGTTTAGGTCACAATTATTTTGAAAAAATTTAGAAAACCGAACAACAGCTTTACATCCCGAAGTACAGTCGCCCCGTGTTAGCATTTGTGCAATGAACAGGGCACGGGACATATAAACAGCCAGGGGCTGTCGCACTTAAGTTGACAGCCCCTGGTTATAGAATAAATATGTGATTCGCTCAAAGCAGTCGAAACGTGTTTTTATGATAATCAATGACCCCATCACGCTTCATATAGGACAGCTCTCGTGAAAGCGCGCTGCGTTCCACGTTAAGATATTCAGCCATAGCGTTTCGATTCATGGGAATGGTAAATGTCCTTTTTTGTTGTTCGCGCGACATCCGCCATAAATAGGTCAAGATTTTTTCCCGTATGGTCGGACGCAGCAGACAATCAATACGTTCATGCAATACAAGCCCTTTTTCAGCGACAATGTTGATATAGTTGCGCAGCAGTTGATCATGCCGGGGACAAGCCTTTTTACACCGGGTTAAAACACGTTCAAAAGGGATCTGCAATACCAGAACATCATCCTGCGCCTCCACAGTAACAGGGCTTTTATGGTCTGAACTTGCTGCTAAAATAACGCCTATTTCGCTTCCCTTTTTCAGCAGAGTAATAATAATGACCCTGTCGGACGAATCCCACTTTATCGCTCGTCCATGCCCTGATAACATGATACCGAAATCATATACCTTGTTTCCCTCTTCAATAATCCTGTCGCCCTTGACATAACGGACATACCTGGCGCAAAGGCAATGAAGCAGCCCGTCAATTTCCTGCGGTTCAATACCTGAAAACAGGTTTGTTTGTTTCAGATCTTCTATCAATTCGTTCATAGCTGCGCCCTCACTTTTGTTGCGTGCGCAACAGATGATTTGAGCAGATTATACTATAATGGCAGTTGAAAAGCAAGAGAAAGGAAATCAAAACCATGAACAACAACAAGGGAAAAACACTTTGGATTACGCGCACAGCGGTTTTTATTGCTTTGCTTGTGGTATTACAGGCGGCTACCGCCTCCTTGGGAAATACTATAATTACGGGGTCTGTTGTGAATATGCTGCTGATCGTCTCCGTTATGACCTGCGGTATGATGTCGGGGCTTTGTGTCGCTGTCATTTCGCCTGTCATGGCAAAGCTGATCGGGATCGGCCCGCTTTGGAGCCTGATACCGTTTATCATAGCAGGGAACATTACCCTCATATTGACCTGGCACTTCATAGGCAACCGGCATTGGGGACATAAGCATACCTCGCAAATGATCGCTTTAGTCGTGGCGGCAACCGGTAAATTCTTAATTCTATACATCGGAGTTGCACAAATAGCCGTTCCATTGCTTTTAAGATTACCCGAACCGCAGGCATCGGTTATTTCTAATATGTTCTCTATACCGCAGCTATTCACAGCCCTTTTAGGCGGCGGGGTTGCGCTGCTGGTGCTTTCGCCATTAAAAAAAGCGTTTGAGGGAGGACGGTGGTAAAGGTGAACACAGTTTTTACTTATTGGTTTTACGGTTTAGCAGCGGTTTTACTCACCTTTTCCTTTGTGAAAGACAAGAGTAAAACGCTGTTGTCCTTAAAAAAAGCGTGGAAAATGTTTACAGGCGTCCTACCGCAATTTGTGGCTATCCTGCTTTTTGTTGGATTGGCACTTGCGATGCTTTCACCGGAAACAATCAGGCGCATGATCGGCGAGGAAACGGGATTTACCGGTATGCTCTTAACCTCGCTTATTGGCGCAATTACGTTAATTCCCGTAATGATTGCATTTCCCATTGTTGCGGAACTTTTGAAAAGCGGCGCGGGACTTACACAAATGGCGGTATTTGTTTCCGCACTTACCACGGTTGGCATTATCACAATCCCGATAGAGATAAAATATCTGGGCAGGAAAACAGCCATTCTCCGGAATGTACTTGCGTTTCTATTCTCTTTTATCACCGCTTACTTAATGGGGGTTTTTCTCAAATGAAAACAGCAATACGAAAATATTGGTTTCTATTTATGATTGTGCTCTGCAACGGTATCGTTTGGCTATATGCCCCGCAGATTGGAAAAACCGCATTGGCTTTTAGCGGAAAAAACGTTATCAACTTCCTGTTCATACTTACGCCTGTTTTCGTATGTATCGGGCTGATGGACGTATGGGTTGAACGGGAAAAAATGATACGGATTATGGGAGCTGATTCCGGCATAAAAGGAATTGTCGTTGCCATGTTGTCGGGAATGATAACGGCTGTTCCCTTATATGCGCTGCTGCCTGTTGCCGGGGTGCTGTTAAAAAAGGGAAGCAGGGTTTCAAACGTGCTGATTTTCCTCTGCGCAAGCGCAAGTATCCGCATTCCCCTGCTCTTTTTTGAAATATCCTCTCTGGGAGTGTCATTTACACTGATACGGTTTGGCCTTAATCTATTGGTTGTCTTTGCGATTGCCTTTATTATTGAAAAACTGTTGTCCGATCAGGATAAAAAGGCAATTTATGAAAATGCGGACAAGCTATAACAATACTGTTCCGCCATATCCAGCGGTTATTCATTGACATCAACAGACTACTGTGATAGTGTATAGGAAATGTACGATAAAGAACACACAATGAATACGAGGTGAACACGGATATGGAAAAGACACTGTTTGATTCCGAACGAAAAGTAATGGAAATAATCTGGAAAGAAGGAGACGTGACAGCCAAACAGATTTCCCTGACCTTACGTGATACCGTTGGCTGGAATAAGAATACCACCTATACGGTCATTAAAAAATGTATCCAGAAGGGCTTTATTGAACGCCTGGAACCCAATTTTGTCTGCAGGGCTCTCCTTTCCAAAGAACAGGCAGTTCAGGATGATACCAGGGAATTTGTAAACCGTGTCTTTGACGGCTCCGTCCCCCTGCTTTTTTCGGCGCTGTTATCCCAGAAGGCCCTGTCAAAAAAGGAACTGGAGGAATTAAAGCAAATGATCAATGAAATGGAGTGATCCTATGAACCTGCTGCAGATGAGCCTTTCGGCTTCCGTTCTGATCCTGATGGCTGTAGCCTTTCGGAAATTCTTTTCTGACAGAATACCCAGAACCGTTTTTTCGCTGCTCTGGCTGCTTGCCTGGTGGAAGCTGATGATTCCCGTACCGACAGGCTTTCCCGTGCCTGCGGCGCATCCGTTAAGCGGAAAAATGCCGGATATCACCACAGCTTTACCCTTTTCGGCGGAAACCTGGCAGACAGCCGGGGCCGGGCCGGACTTCGGATGGAATCTCCTTAAAATCCTGTGGCTTTGCGGCGCTGTGGCTGTCAGCCTGTATATCGCTTACCTTCATGCCGCCAGTATGAAGAAATACCGCACAGCAATTCCCCTTAAAGAATCTTCCTGGATTCCCATGTGGCTGGAGCAGAAACGTTCCTTCCGCAGAATTACCGTCCGGGTTTCGGACGAGATTGATTCCCCCTTAACCTATGGTATCTTCTTCCCAATGATCCTGCTTCCAAAACAGACCGACTGGGCAGACAAAGAGAGCATGAAGCTGATCCTGGAGCATGAAGCGGCTCACATCCGTCACCTGGATGCACTGAAAAAGCTGTGCCTGACCGTATCCTGCGTCTGCCACTGGTTTAATCCTCTGGTATGGCTCATGACTGCCCTGGCCTGCCGGGATATGGAGCTGGCCTGCGATGAAGCCGTAGTCCGGGCCGTAGGAGGAGAAAACCGAAAGCTTTATGCCGACTTACTGGTAAATCTGGAAGCAAAGAGAGCCGGAATCCATATTTTGACTTCCGGTTTTGGGCAAAGTCTTATGAAAGAACGTGTCCTTCATATCATGAATAAGAAAGAAAAAGCTTCCCTCACAGGAATCCTCCTTTCCTTTGTCATGGTTATAAGCTGTATCACCGTTTATGGCGCAATGCCCTCCGGTACTTTTTCTCTGAACTCCTGGAAGGATGACCCGACCCTTGGAGGTATCTTTGAACTGTACTCTGTGGAAGAATACCAAAGAATCGTAGATGCCGTAAAAGCAGACAGGGGGGAGAAAGACCCGGACGCCATAGCCATGGAACGGGATCTGAACCGCCTGAAAGCTGACAATGGGAAAGGGGAATTTGTCATTTATAAGGGAGCGTTTCTTATGGAGAGCGAATCAATCATAGTCTCCTTTAACCCAACCATTGTCATGCGGCCAGAGCTTGTGAACCGGAATGTGCCTCTGACTGCCGAAACCTACCGGAACGATATGGCAGAGGTGGCAGAGATTCTGGACGATGCAATAGCGGACGGATTTCTCACAGAAGCGCAGAGGAAACGGGTGATGGACAAAATGGAGGAGAATCTGGCCGGGCTGAGTAAATGAGGGTCAAAACCTGTTACCATAATGATCGATCAGCAAAATCCGGAATATAAAATCCCGTATCCTCTGCTGTTCCAGTTCCCACTCCCCCTCCAGCGCCATGCCGGAGTAACCGGACCAGTTCACATACATCTTTTTCCGCTTTCTGGTATATTGCGTTATACAGTCATTCTGTTGTAAAACATGTTCCTTCAGTTCCTCGAAATGCCTCCGAAACGGCGATTCCGTTCCCAGCATACCCATCCGGGCAGACAGTTCATAAAACTGAAGCCAGAAAAATCCGATATCCTCCCGGAAATTCTGGTTTACAGCCCAGCATACATTCCCTAAAGGCGCCACCGGATGGGTTTTGGACTTATAATACATGGGCGGAAAGGGCAGCCATTCATACAGTTTTTTATAGGCCCTTTTCATCATATCTTTATTCTCGTCTGTCCTCCAAAAATCAGTAAACGCAAGCAGACGTAAATGATAAATGACAGGGATATACATTCCCTCTTTAAAAATAAGCTTTTGATCGGAGCTCCTGTAAACGAAATCCGTATGGCTTTTGGCATCCGCAAGATTCCGAAACCCCTGCAGCGCATCTTCCACCCACTCCCCAACCCGCCTGTTATCCTCATAGCCAGCCTGCGCCAACAGACTTGCACGTATCATCTCATACTTAAATACATTTGCCGCCCGACTATTCTCGCATTCCTTCCCCCAGCCGGGATAAAACATTATCCCCAGGGCACTCCATACATTCTCGTTCTCTTTTGGCAGCCCCATTTCCAGCAGACAGCGTACACACCCCTCATGTGTCCAGATTCCGCTTTTAGAAGGTGCGGTATGGAGCCTTTCCCCGAAATATCCGTCAGAACCCTGCCAGGATAAGATTTTCTGCACCTTGGGTTCCGAACAGATTTGGTTCTGGTAATGGATATCCTCCTGCCGGCTTATGGGTTCCTGTATGATTTCCTTCCTTACCCGATAGGCAATGGAAGGGCAGCCTTCCCTGAGCAGCCACTCTGACATATCATTTCTCACTGTATTTCTCCCTTGAACATAACATTCTAAACCTCTATACGCCGGGAATCTCCAGCTCCTTTTTCTCTATGGAATTGGATAAATAACGGAATGTCCCGTCATCAAAGGGCTGGACGGTTATGATGTTGGTAAACGCACGGTCGGAGTTATAATCCGGCCATACCCCGTCTACAAAGAGGGTCAGCGTTCCGTCCGCGTTCTCCTTATCCCCCACCACTTCCCCAAAAGGCGGATACGGGCTGGAAAAGATCATTTCATACGGATAACTGTCTGTGTCTGTGCGATAACCGCATATCTCCCTTATCCGTTCCTTTGTGACCGGAAAATACGTGGTCATGATCCGTTCATATACCTCTGCAGGTATCTCCCCATTTTCCGGCCGCAGAATCTCTCCCGTATCCATGCGGTACAGATCCTCAAACATACATGGCATCAGAATATCCTCCACGTTGCTGCTGTCCCAGTCCGTTACAAGGACATTGTAATTGACATAGCTAAGTCCGTCCAGATATTTTTCTGTCAACTCCCTGCACCGGTCAGAAAGCGGGGCCGCCCGCCAGAACTGGCGCAGGCTGGAATGGTAGAGCTGTACCGTATAGGCGTAAATGAAATATCCCTTTTCTGTCAGTTTTATCTCCGCAATATCACTGACAGCAGTAGATATGATTTCCGGTACGCCCCCTTCCCTCCATCCGATCTGTACATAAAAGGTCTGCAGGTTTCCTTTCCTGTGTATAAACGTATAAGCACCGATTAGCCCATCCAGATTCACGTCAAAAATAGTAACCAGGCTGTCCTGCCCTTTCAAATAAGCAGAATAAAAGTCCCGGACACGGTTATGGTTTTCCATATTTGCCCCGTCAGTAACGCTTACATATCCGGCCTCTCCCAGCATGGATACCACCCGGTTCCTCTGCTCCCTGGAGAAATCCCTGACCGTATAAGTATAGGACGGCTCTCCGCCTGTCGCCGCATACCTGTATACCTCCTGCACCTGCATGGCGGCTGACAAAGCACTGCTTTCCAGTTCTTTTTCCTCGACTTCACTGAGCAGGCTTTCCGGTTCTTCTAAAAAATATGGTGATGGCAATGCTTCCTGTGGTTCTTCCCCTTTGTCTGCTGCCCCGGTATTGCCAGTGGCGGCGCTGCCGGAAATCTCCATAGCCGGCTCCCAGGATTCCTCCGGCTGCTTTCGGCCTTTGTCCTCCTTAAAGCCTGTAAAGAAGCTCCTGGATGCCACTGCCAGACATAACAGGATAAGCAGGAAACCTCCTTTTCTGAACAACCGCTTTAAATCTTCCAACTAATCATCCCCTCCATATATTTCCTTCCACTGGTCCTCCGTCAGCCGGTCTGAATGCCACCACAGCTCACAGCCGCCCTCCGGAAAAATAATCTGATTGGATACATACTGAAAACCTCCGTCATCAAGGGGGCGGACCACGGTTTTATGAGTATACGCTCTGGAGGTGTTTTCCTCCGGGTATACGGCATTCACAGTCAGAGTGAAAGTTCCGTCATCATTTTCCGTATAACTGACCACCTCCGGATATGGGATATCCGGATATTCAACCTCATAAAACCCTCTCGGCCTGTATTCATAAGTCTGATCCTCCGGGTTATAGGCTGCCCTCCTCTGCAGCTCCTCATGATCAATTTGCAAATGATGGTCAATGACATGTTCAAATACATCTGCCGGTATCCTGTAAACGGCCCCAGAATCTAAATCATCATCCGGCGTAAAAGGAACCGGCTGCTCATAGATATCAGGATAGAACCTGTCGAATACATCATAAAAATCCAGATTCCCAAAATCCTGTTCACTCCAGTCCGTAAGGAAAAGATTATTTCCCCCATACCCTACCGGCAGCAAATACTGTCGGTTTAATTCCCTGCACGTTTCATCCAGCGGCTCAACCCTCAGCGCCGTATGTTCCGGTTCATCACTGAGGGAAAGCACATAATAGCTTTCGGAAAAATAACTTCCTTCAAACAGCAGGTAGCCTTCTTTTGTATATTCCCACGATTCTGCCGGATAGCTTACGGTACTTAAGTTTTTCAGAATCCCATTGCTATACTGATAATATCCTCTGGTTACGTTTACTGCTCCCTCTGCTGTATGAAGGTCATACTTTATAAATCCGCCGGAGCTGGTGACTGCGATTATGGTAAGTTTGTCATCCTGCGCTTCCTCTACGGATCTGCAAAAGCGTAAAACCTGTTCCGATCCGACCATGTCAATCTGATTTTCTTCGTCCACCACAGCATAACCATGTTCTCCAATCCGTTCAACCATGCGTCTTGTCACTTCCAGCTCTCCAACCGTCCCCATTTCTACTGCCTGTTCATAAATATCACGATAAAGCTCCGCAATAGATTCCCCATCGGAATCACGGTCTTCTCCCATCTGTTCCTTTTCCGAATATTCTTCTCTGATTTCTTCATTTTGTGGTATCTTCTGATTTTCCTCTGTCTTTTTGCCGCATCCGGACACTATAAAAAGAAGGACACCTGCAGCAATAAACAGTTTTTGCTTTCCCATGTTTTTCATCTCTGTCAGACCACCTTTTATCAATACCTTTTATTTTAGAATTCCCGCCATGCGCAGCAGATACCTGGCATTTGTGGTAGTGCAGCGCCCCTCTTTTAATTTATAGTCAAAAAGGATTCTGTTTTCCTTATAATTCTCTGCAAAATGATAATTTTTCGCATGGATATCCAGGTCTTTGTCCAAATCGCACAGTTCAAAGTCA
Organism: uncultured Hungatella sp.; assembly: GCA_910585645.1. Lineage (GTDB taxonomy): Bacteria > Bacillota > Clostridia > Lachnospirales > Lachnospiraceae > UBA3402. The sequence continues at coordinate 9,664 of CAJUFP010000035.1, forward strand.
TGAGTGGTAATCAATGTAACGGCATAAGGCTTTGATAAATTTCGTATGGTTTCTTTTGCCGCAAATATCCGGTCCTTTGAATTTGTCCCTTTATAGATTTCATCAATCAGGGAAATCATTGGAATCTGCTTCTTACTTGCCTCAATCATTTTCTTGATCCGCAGCAGTTCCGCATAAAATGTGGAAATGCCCTCATTCACATTATCCTCTGTGCGTATGGATGTGTACAGTTCCATAAGGGAGAGGCGCAGGCTTGAAGCGGTGCAGAATCCGCCGGCATAGGCAAGGACTACATTGATTCCTATGCTGCGTATAAAAGTTGTTTTTCCCGACATGTTGGAGCCTGTTATGATGCAGGTTCCATGGGTAAGGTCAATAGTATTCCCCACTGCTGCCGACTCTTTTAACAGCGGATGCCTGATATCAGAAGCTGTTAATAAAGGTCGCCTGGAATCCGTAATCGCAGGTAAGCAGTGAAACATTCGTGTATGGCAGATTACGCTCAGGCTTATTAAGGCTTCCACATTTCCCACTGCCTTAAGCCAGTTTTTCAGACTGTATTTGTATGTTTCTTTCCACTTCTCATACTGTTCCACACAATGGTAATCATGCAAAAACAGGCCGTTATAAAGTAAGAACGCATAAATGTTATGGCGTGCGCATACAGAATCTGTAATTGTCTCCAGTTCTTTTAAGGCAGCAGAGGCCGAGCTATTTTTTAACAGCGTTTGCTGCAAATCATTCAAATATGGGCTGTCAAAGGATTCCTGTTCCAAAAGCTGAAACAAATTCCGGTAAGGAGTTATTGCCCTGTTCATCTGATAAATGGGGGATAATATCTTATTGTTCCGATAAAATCCAAGGCCGGCAGACACAAGCTGAGCAAATACAAGGAGAAAGGCAATGGGCATTGTCAGGTGTCTGTGAATTCCCAACAGGGCGGAAAATAAAAGGGTTAATGTAAGAAGTGGGAATAGCCTGATCAATATCCGGCAGACCGCAGGAAAAGCATTCTTTGTTTCCAGGGCTTGAAAGAAACTATCCATTATTTTTCTCGACTTTTCATATTCAATGCTTCTTAACTCTCTTGCATAAGTTTCAAATTCCATGCAGAATTCAGGCTTTTGAGACAGCTCCGCAACCGCCTGCTGTCTGCTTATAATCTCCTGAACAATCTGCGGAGCCGAACCCTTTTCAAAACCTCTGCCTGGCAGTTGCAGCCAGAAGGCAAGCTGATCCTGCCCCCAGATTGTGCTTGCTGTACAGATGTATTGATAGAGAGAACCTTTTCCAAACAAATCCAGGTCCCTGCTCTCTAACATGTCATCACTTAAATACCTTGCCCCGTTCAGGGGAAACCCCTTCCATCCATCGTCAAAACGTGCCATATAGTCTTTGAGGACAGACTGGAAATCTTTCAGGTATGTCTGTTCATCTTCCAGTATACCATGGTAGCGTATGAGCATAAGAAATGCAAATGCAAAGCCTAAGGCAACTACGAGGAAAGCAGAGGTTTTCTGCTGATACCAAAGGAAAAACGCCACCCCTGCGGCGGCAACAGTGATGAGGCGCAGGAATGATACCCGGTTGGAGGTTTGTGCCAATTTATCCAGTTTTTTCTGGCAGCATTCATGGTCTTTCTCATACACCATACGATTGTTTTGTTTGGGGCTGTTCACGCACCCTCTCATTTCCATATACCAAACGACATAATGAAATTACGCTTTTCCTTTCCAGGCAGCTGGGTTAGAAATCCAGCTGCATTTGATTCTGTCTGTTACTTAGGTGTTTTGTTATATAGAGATATCATACTGCATGATGATGTTATGGAAACAGTCATGGAATCCCAGTTTTCTGTAGAGTTCAACGGCCTCCTCCGAACCGCTGAGCGTAACTGCCCTTACTCCGTTTTCAAAAAGCGCCCCCAGTGCCTGCGAGCATAACGAAATTGCCGCTTTCCTCCTGCGGTACTCCTGTAAGGTGGAAACAAATTCCAGAGACGCCGTATCCCCTGTCCGAATTGTGGAGGCCGTGGATGCCGGTTTTCCATCCATCTCACACAGATAAAACCGGAGATTCTCTTTTTCGAGCCAGACAGCATAATGCTCTGCGTCAATCATTTCCCATCCGTGGAGGGCGGTATTTACCACATCCACCCATATCCGGAAATCCTCCTTTGTATGGACCCTTCTGCATATCATATCCCCCTCTGCGGGAAAGTACGGCTGGAAATCATTTTTGTGAAGGAGCATTCCCGGCTCCGGCCCCTCTGCCTGGGACGAAAGATTCCGGAAGCCTTTGGACTCCAGCAGCGGAATGATGTTCCAGGGTGTAGCATCCGGTGTAATGAGCCACCGCTGCGGAACTGTTCCCGACCGGATTCCCTCGATTATCGGCTCCAGCTCCTCCTCCCATGATTTCTCATGGAGCCTTACATGAAAGGCAAGGGAAGGACCTTTTTCCCCTTCCTTCGGCATGATCCATTCCACGATGCCTTCCTGAAGTCCAACAATGCCGGAGAGGGAAAAGGTACGGTAATAATTGTAATATCCGTTTATAACCATTTCTTTCTCTCTTTCCCTCACAAAGCTGTCCATGATGTCTTCCGGTATGGTGATTTCATACTCGCAGGTCATATCCCCGTTCAACACGGAATGCACGACCCTCCCCTCCAGTTCCCTTCCCAGAAAAGCTTCCGTAAAATTCATGACATGCCCCAGGCTGCAATGGCACAGCACTGGAGAAACCACAGAATCGGACAGGATGGATTCCTTTGCAAAAGGACAGTGGCAGGCATGGTATCGTTTCATCCTGTTATCCGCTGCCTTCAGGTATTCGTTCATATTACATGGGAACGCCATGCAGTACAGCTTATTCCCTTTTCTGACAGGAGCCAGCATGGACGGATTCTGCCTGATAAATTCCAGCACCTCATCCGTTATATCCTGACCGTAAAAATCTTTCTTTTCCCGGTTCAGTTCCACAAAATGATTCATTTCATCATCCTGATGTTTCTGGAGAAATACATCCAGGTCCCCGATTTTCAGAAATTCATCACGCGCCCAGGCAGACTGTGAAGGGTGAAGCCCATGCCTTACCCGACAGAGTATCTTTTCTACGGTTTTTATGTCTGCCATCCTCACAAACCGTTCCATGAAAAGGTACATGTTACGGCACTGGCAGCCGCACTCAGATTCCATGTCCGGCAGGGTAAGCCCGTCTGTAAGTTCCTTCCAGAATTTCTCTCCCAGTTCCGCGCAGATTTCCCTCTGAAATGTATTGAACCCAAATTTTTCGTCATAATTGATATTTGTATCTCCCATGTATCTCTCCTTCCGAAAAACGTTTCTTCTATTATCATCCTGTTGACCGATTTCGAGAAGACTCTGAATTTTTATTCCACAAGTTCAATAGAATCCACAATACTCACCAGTCAATGCCACCACACTTAATTTTTGTAATCTATAGTGAATTTTAGATTTTGTCAAATTAAAACATATAATTTTCACGGATATATAGTAACGATAATACTTGACAAAATGAACCGTGTGTCATAAAATTAAAAATGACATGCAGTTCATTTTTTGAATACATTTTGGGAGGTGTATCATGTCTCGAAAAACAGAGATTAAGCGAAACTTCATTTTACAGCAGGCAAAGCAGTTGTTTATTAAAAAGGGCTTTTATAAGGTTACGCTAAAGGACATTGTTGAGGCTTGTGGTATTAGTCGAGGTGGGATATATCTATATTTTGATTCTGTGGATGAAATATTTATGGAAGTGATCAGACAATATCATAGCGAAAACCTGAATAAGACCTGTATTGAGTTATCAGGTAATAAGGAGTTTGTTGAAATACTTGACGAGTTTTGGGATGAAGAGAAAGCAAGAATTCTTTGCATTAGAAATTCATTGAAATTAGCGATGATTGAGTATTTTCTTTCTCACAAAGAGGATAAAGACAAAACTTTCTTTCGGAATGCTATGGATGGATTGAAATCCGGCATTCAGGAGATTTTATTTTATGGTGTGGAAAAAAAATATATTCATTGCCCTAGCGTTGATATTTTTGCTGATATGATCATGTTATGGATCATTGGGTCAGAGGAACTGTTTTTATCAGCAGATGTTTCAGAAGAATTTTTGGATTCACAGATAAATTTGATAAAATCATTAATTCTGTCGGGATGGAATGGAGGATGAGCTTCATTGAGATATGTCATTGGGGTTGATCAACATGGTTTTGCATGGGTGGGATATTTAGTGTTAATTTTATTATTCCTGATTAGGCTATATCTGCAACCGCAATAGGAAGCATTATTTATTCCAGACAAAATAAGGAGATTCAGACATGAAAGAAATAGAGATGCGAAGAAGCATCCGAAAATATAAAGATCAACAAATAGAGAAAACGCTTATAGAGCAGATCATAAACGCAGCAATTCAAGCCCCCTCTGCTAAAAACAGACAGCCTTGGAGATTTTTTGTTTTGTCAAAGGAAAAGAAAAAAGAGTTTTTGGCAGCTATGCGGTGCGGTATAGAGCAGGAGGAACAAGATAAAAAAATTCTTCCAAACAGCTCACACTATATGAATGCTGCAAAATATACGATGGAAATTATAGAGCAAGCTCCAACACTGATTTTGGTCGTTTATGATAATGGCCATTCGCTCTATGAAGTATTGTCAGTCGAACAGAAAATATATGAAAGGGCAGATATACAGTCCATAAGTGCCTCTATACAAAATATGCTATTAGAAGCAACTCATTTAGGTATAGGTTCATTATGGATTTGTGATTTCTATTTTGCCTATGACAAAATTATGGAATGGTTGGGAAACAGAGGTGAATTGATTGCAGCTGTTGCGCTTGGATATGCGGATGAACGTCCCAAGAAACGTCCCCGAAAATCCTTTGACCTGATTGTAGAGTATTGGTAAAACATATTTTAATAGAAAAGGAGCGATATTGATATATGAAAACGGTTTTATTTGGAATAACAGGTGGAATTGCAGCATACAAAAGTGCGATGATCGCAAGCACACTTAATCAAAAAGGATATAATGTATTAACGATAATGACAGAGAATGCAACTAAATTTATTACACCATTAACTTTAGAAGTGTTAACCAAAAATCCTGTAGTTGTAGATACTTTTGAGAGAATTAAATCGTGGGAGGTTGAACACATATCTTGGGCAAAGAAAGCGGATATATTACTGGTTGCGCCTGCTACTGCTAATTTTATTGCCAAGTATGCATACGGGATAGCAGACGATATGCTGACTACCACAGCATTAGCGTGTGCATGTCCAATAATATTGGCACCTGCAATGAATGATAATATGTATAATAATATTCGTACACAAAAAAATATTATGTTACTTCAGGAATATGGCGTAAAATTTATTCCACCCAGTGAAGGATATTTAGCAGAAGGGATACATTCTATCGGAAGAATGGAAGATGTAAATATTATAGTCGAAAAAGTTATGGAGATAATAGCATTTTGAATATCAAGAAACTAACTCTGTTAGAGTTTACATTACTTCTATCTTCTATATAAAAATTAGGTGGGAGCATTAGTTGATTCCGCAAAATGTTACGCTTATAGCTTACTTGAAACCGCTGGCAACACATACTTTTTTGCCACCAACATCCAGGCCGCAGAAAATGCCACAGGCAGTAAAGCATCGGAAATCTCTCTCCATCCTGTCCCATATGGGTATATGGTAAATAATGAGGAAAATGAATGCCTTGCATATATTTCATTTTTGCTAAATGGATTACCAGCATTGGTTCACTTTCAAATTCCTCTTTCGTATAATATTTTCGATCCGTTTCAAATAACGGTTTCACCACATTTGAAATATCCCGTACTTCCCTGACATTTTCCCAATAATCAATGATTTCGGAATAATAGGCACTGGCTTTATAATATTGGCTTCTCTCACCTACTGCGCTTATCATTTCTTCCTCTGTCCATGACAAATGATAACCCAAATCAATGGCAATGCCATTCTCTGCAATATCCTCTTTCTCTCTTATCAACTCAAAAGCGCAGCTGATACCATAATCACTGTTTTGAGCTGCGTTTTTATCATTCAATACCTCTACATATATGCTGTCGCTTAGAAACTGAATATGCAATGTTCCACTGTTTCCCCATTCATCATCCGTATGATCAAAATACAATTCTGCCTGTTCTATTTTCCCGCTAATATCCTCAATCATGGCAAACCGTTCTGTTATTTCCTGTTGTGAAAAAAATGTTCCCAAAAATTGATCATCTTCTGTAATTGTGTAGGATAGTCCAATTCCTCCTTCGACCAGGATCTGTTCATGTGTCTTTCCCTCACAAGACCAATAACCGCTGTATTCTGCAAAATGAATACCATCTCGAATCTCGTTGTCATCTTGCCTGGTATTACTATTACCACATCCAACGAATAAGCACATGGATATTGCCGCTGTGGTTATGCCTGTCCGGGTGGATGCATACAAGGGCTTGGTGTCCTGGGAAATGCTCTTTAAAAAACTGCAACGCCCAGTCTACGGATAGCCCATTGTCGGCTGCGTCACGGGGGCAAAACTGATAATGTAATGATGGCTCTTTACATCCTCCCGCTTTTGATTCTTACCGCCAAAAACAATGGGCAGCAGGAGAATATACTGATTCCGCCGCCCATTGTAAATAGTTTGTTGTTATTTCGCCTTGTTATGCCCCATAATAATGCTGAATGGCATGAGCAACATATTCAGAGCAACCTTTTCCGAACCGGTTATCAGTTGCTTCTGCGAGTTTTTCGCCCTGCAAATATTCTTTTGCCAAATCAAGCAGGATATTTCTTGCATTATCAAGTGCAAACATTGTTTTGTAATTCTCTGCAAGCATTTCAACAGCAGAATGTGCCATATCCATATTACCAGTTTCTTTTGCAGTCATAAACTGCTTATAGATTCTGGCATTTTCATCTTGCTCCTGTTTTATTTCTTCGGTACTCCCGGTTGACTGCATGACTGCTTCCATTGCCTTTTCTTTGCTACCATACCACTTTAATAAATCTGCGGCAGCCTGCTCATTGGCAAAGCCTGAAGCTAAATGCTCTTTGTACTTTTCCATATCCCCGTATATCTGCACCTGTTCATCAAGGCTTTCTTTTGACATACATTCCAAAGTATGATTTACCATTTTCTGTACTTCTTCATTGCTAAATGCTCCAAAACTCATAGTATTAACTCCTTTTATTACGTCCGTTATTAACTCAATAACCCCATTTAACCGATTTCGTTTCCGCTCTAATAAAGATTTCTGAGCTAATAAAGCCTGTTCTTTATCATAATTGGGGTTATCCATGATTTTTTTAATGTCTGTCAATGGAATTTCCAATTCTCTAAAGAACATAATTTCCTGCAACTTTTCTAATGCTTTGTTGTCATAGAGCCGATAACCAGCTTCCGTTAATTCCGTTGGCTTTAATAAACCGATTTCGTCATAATATCTCAACGTCCTTATACTTACTCCGGTTATCTCTGACACGTCCTTTACGGTTTTCATTATTTCCTCCTTTTGGTTCAATCGTAAACCGTTACGCTACGAGAGAGTCAATACTAAAAATAAAAAATTGTATATGAGCATTCTCCCCAGTCATCTAACGTGACATCAAAGGATTGCTCCGGTATCATGTACTTATATATTTCATCTATTAGCTGTGGGCTTCTCTTTATCTGTTAATTGCTTTCTCTCTTTCTTACCATCAAAGTATAAAATAATCTGTTCATCGAACTGTTCATCTCCAGACAAAATAACTTCCACAGAATCCTCATGCCATGTAACCTTCCATATACTGCTGCGTATGTTCCTGCCATCATCCCGCAGTTCAAAGTCTGCTTTGGATACTCTGTTTTTTCCCTCATAAAGAACCAGCCTACCGGAGGCCGAACCAAACGGGAAATCAGCCTCTCCGACAGCCTGCAAAACCAGTTCATAAGTTCCATCTGGTGAAACAGACGTGTCTGCCTTTGTTATTTTGTAATCTGATACATAGGCAAAACTCCCCCAAAACACAACGATTATAATAAAGATAGCAGCCACAAAGCCTGATACAAACTTCATTGCCTTTTTCATTGCTCCATACCCCCTCTTTCAAGGTCAAACAATACCCATAATTACTCTCTGACAATTCGGTATTGGTATTCCGGTATATTTGAAATCCCATCATCCAGAATTTTGTTTTCCAAATACTGAAAACCGCCATCTTCTGAAAACCGCACTGTAAGCTCATGCGTTATCACCGCATCATTACATAAAATCATGCTGCATACCGCATCCACAGTTAAAGTAACTGTCCCGTCTTCGTTTTCCTTAATATCCGTAACCTCTGGAAAAGACGTTCCAAAATAGGTAGGGGCATAATTGAAACAACCAAGTCTTACCCAAGCATAAGTCTGTTTTTCTTCATCAAATACCGCATAGCTTTGTATCTCCTCTGCCGTTACCGGAAGATATTCCATAATCAGGCGCTCAAACTCGTCTTTTGGTATCCCGTCCGGATAATCCTCCGAAGGAAACTGCTCCTGATATTTCATGGCATATAAATATTCATACATCCCATTATAATCTAAACGCTCCATATGGTCTGCATCCCAGTCAGAACATAAAAGATTATTTCCCTGATAAGCTAATCCAAGCACACATTTTTCCGACATTTCCCTGTTTTCTTCTGTAATAGGCTTTACCCTGACCATACAGCTCCCATCCACTATTTCACTAACTTCTGGGTATTCCGGCACGCATAACTCATAGCAGAAATATCCTTTATCCGTAAACTTCCATTCTTTGATACGGGTATAGGAAATATAGGTTATCACAGGCTTATCATCACCCCATGCGGCTTTTGCAGATAAAACGTACATATCCTTTCCGTCGTAAGAATACTTATGTCTCCCGATACCGCCGTCTGAATGTATCTCATAAACAACTGCCGAGCCTCCTCTGCCTGCTATGGCAGCATTTAAAAAATCTTCCAGTTTCATGTAGTTTTCCATGTTAGAATATATTTCCGTTATTGTGACCGGGCATCCGGTGGCTTTCAACTTCTCCACCATCTGATCTATGACTTCATCTGCAATGACAACATTGGACGCACTGCCTTTATCCGCATTTTTATATAGCTCCAATATAAGCCCCATCATTTCTTTGCAATCTTCTTCCGCTTCTGCCCTTTGCCTTGCATCTATTGGAAGATCATAGCCCTTTTCTATCTGCCTGTCTGTACTTTCTGCGTATTCCTTTTCACCGTCTTTTTCAGCAAACTCGCTTTTCATACTTTTCCTGTTATGATTACAGGCGCATAACAAAACACTGCACATCAGCATGATAATCGGCAATATCCTCTTTTTCTTCATAATCGCACCTCAAATCTTTGCCCCCTCTGTACGCCCGGCGCATCACCACTCTATTGTGCTAAAATCCAAATCGTCAATCAGAATATATTCATCTTCTTTCTGGAAAGCATCTATTACAAGAGCTGTGACGATTCCATCCTCTTTTTTTATCCTGCTGCGGGGAATGGAACTATCCCTTGACAATCCCACTAAGTCAAACTGCTTTTTAAATTCTTCTTCTGTAACCTCTTTTCCATTGATAACTGCCGTCTGCGGCTTATATTCATCATAAACCCCCGTTACATATTCTCCGTCATAGCAGGAAAGACAGACATAACAGCTCCCATCCGAACCGCTATTTACAAGGATAATCGTATTTTCCCTGTAATACACTCCGCCAATATAACCCCAATCCTCTGGTTCATACAAATCTGCAATCTTTTTTGTCATGCCGTCCTCACAGGTAAATATTCCTATCGATACAGCATCCCCTATTATCAATTCAGGCACACCATCATCATTAAAATCGTGTATCCCTATATAACCAATGCAAATATCGCTGTTTGCCCAGTCAGGCTCCTGCCGGAAGATATATGGATCTGCTAAATAACTTTCCATGTTGCGGATAATCTCTTTATAGACATCTTCCCATTCTGGTACGATATACTGATTTTCCTTTTCTTTTCCGCAGGAGCAGAACAGGGTAACACATAACAGCATAGGAATCATTAAAATAAATTTCTTCTTCCACATCCCAATGCCCCTACTAATACGATGTTTGTTTCACACGATTCTTCATTTATTCTCTTTCTAATCTCCATTGTTTCTAATTCTTACATCAGTAAGATTTGTTTTAAATATTACAAAAGTAAGATTTTAAAGTCAAGTAGATTATGTGCTGCTTATGATAATCTCACCACTTCCATAATCAATGGTTGATTCCGTTTTTTTTTAGACTATCCATAGGATCATACCGACTTCTTCAGGGTAATAGCAGGACTTTCACAATTCGCAAAGAATTTAAAATATGCTGAGTGTAAAACCGGCAGCTTTAAAAACTGCCGGTAAGGAAAATATATAAACTTACACATTTTACTTGACAAACCCGGACTTTCCCAAGAAAGGCTTGTCGAAACCCTGAATACACCTTCCCAGTCTCACATTCAATCTAATGCACATCCATCTTCTCTACCCACTTCAACCCCTCGTTCTCCTTCAGAAGCCCCATATGATACAATACCTGCACACAATCTACATATCCCTGGATATAGGCCCTTCTCTCCTGAACAGACGCAAAGTCCTCCAGGCAGTCTTTCATTCTTTTCGCCTGATTCTGCTGTTCTGCAGATAAGGTTTTTAAAAATTCTTCCCACTCCGGCTCGGTTTCTTTCCAGGCAGTCAGCGCCTCTTCATACTCCGGAGTGCGGATATAACTTTCCCTGTTCACATTCTCCCCGTTTAAGTTGCCCAGGAACTCAGCCATTTTCACCCACATATCATTTGACATTTTCATTTCTCCTTCCGCATTCTTAATTTCAATTCCTGCATTTCCCGTATATTCCTATCTCCTAAAGCACATTATATATGTTATGAGAGAACTTTCTCAACCATAATCGCTTAATTATTGAAACTATAGCAGATAAAATTAAGCCATTCTACTTGGAGGTGAACGGATGGATGACTTATTAAAACAGATTGGAAACCGGATACTGCATCGCAGGAAGCAGCTGCGCATGACACAGGAAGAACTGTCTGAAAAGGCAGGTATCACCCCCCAGACTGTTTCTTCCGCAGAACTTGGCAAAAAGGCGCTGCGCCCGGAAAATATCATCCGGGTCTGTTCCGCACTGGATATCAGCACCGATTACCTGCTTCTCGGAGAAGTGAATGCCAGCGACCACTGGACCCTGATTTCCAGAATCTCAAATCTGCATCCCGCACAATACCGTCATCTCGAAGATATTATCAACAGCTTTATCTCCGCCTTGGAGGTACGGGAAACACAAAAAAAGTAAATAGTTCTCCCCATGTTAATCAGCTACTCCGAAATGCTGACATGGTATCTGCAATCAGTGATCGTGTTGCCTGATCCATCTCTTTTGGCGGATACTCTCCATCCGGCTTCTTCTCCGGCTTGAAAGCGCCCTGTTTCCATATAGTTTCACTTTTTATCTCTGTTTTATCCTCTGTCTGCCTGACATTTTCCTTACGGCCCAGAATCTCTGCAACGATTTCTTCGATTGCCGCCCTGTCTACGGTCTGGAGAATGGCAATATCCGGTGTTTCCGGACAGTTGATATAGTGGAGAACCACATTCACAAGAAACTGTGCTTTGCTACGCGGCCCCTGTTTTTCCAGCAAACGTATCACAGCGTCATGGGCTGGATCATTTTCATTGAATTTGATGCTGAACCGTTCCCGGTTTTTTTTCTCACCCATAGACTCACCTGCCCGTTGTTTCCATCTTATAGAGAAATTCATAACCTTTTGCATTGGCATTGATATCCTCCACAAACAAAGGGTTTCCCACCTTCCCGGAAGCTTCAATCTGCCGACGCAGATGGATGGCGCCGCCGCCCACAAATACCACCATGCCGGACATTAGATCCAGCATGCGCTCCCGCAGGCTGTTTGCCAGGTCATTTACAAAATCCTGCGCCAGCCTTTCCACAAGGGAGGATACTTTCGGGGCATAGGTGCTCTCACCGTCCTTTAAGATACCGTCAATATCCGTTTCTTCCAGCAGGATGTCAAATTCTGAATTGGCTTTTGTCCGAATCCGGTTATAGAGCAGGATCACTCCGTTTTCCAGGGAATCGCAGATACTCAGATCCGCCCGGCCAGAACGCATCATCAGGTAGTCTGCCGTAAACCCGCCGATATCTATGATAAGAACCCTCGGCTTGTCCAGCAGCCTGTCCATCATGGTCACGGCCGCCGCAAAAGCCTGGGGATAGCAGCGCACATCCTCAATATAAATGGTGTACGGATTGTCACGATACTGGAAGTTTACAATACCCCTGCCTGAAAAATACCGTATAAAAGACTGGTTCTGCGCCCCGTAATGAGCCGGCGGAAGCCCCACGGCCAGAGACACATGCACCACTTCCTCCCCATATCCTCCTTTTAAATGGAGTTCCTCTGCGATACCGAATAAGGTCAGAATAAAAAAGCGGTCGTCCTCCGTCTTGTCCCTTTTATAAGGAATCCTCTGGTTTGACAACATGTAAAATCGATTCTGATATTCCAGAATGTCGCTGCCAAAAGGCTTTGTGATGCTCTCCATCAGCCCGGACACGAAGGGCGGACAGTGGATCGTCTTCATCTGTTTGTTTCCATGGTCGATTGCAATTAACATAGTTTTCCATCTCCTTTTTTCCTTTATACTTATTCTTTACGCATTGAATACGTCTTTTTTCAACAAAAAAATAAAAAACAGGACCGACAGCGTATGTTTCTGCCGAATCCTGTTTTTTTACACCTTAACTTGTCCTGCCCTTCGGGTCAGGTATGTATCCCATAGTACGCCTTCTCCAGATTCTCCCGGCCGTGGAGGATAACACCTCCACACATGCCGTTCCCATAGGGCGTCTGCTCCTTGAAGAAAAAGCTGTACGGTTCAAAATCATCATACACCGTGATCTGCCTGCTGCCTTTCCATCTCAGGAAATGGTCTGCCAGGAACTTCCCCAGTTTTTTCCGCAATGCCTTCGTCTCTGCCACTGCTTTCAGATTTCTCCTGCTCTGAAACTCAAACTTTGGCCTGCCGTCTTCCTCTAAGGACAGTATCTTTATCTGCCTACCGTCCTCCCGGCTCTGCGTTATGGAACTTTTAAATTTCTCATAGGAAAGCCGGATCATTTCGGTCCTGCCGGACACCTTCCCTCCCCCTGCGTCACTGAGCCAGGTAAATTCTATTTCCAGAATCTCCGCCTGCTCGAAAGACTTCCGTAATGACACTTTTGCAAAGGAGCGGATATCGGATACCGTCATATATCTTCTTTCTTCCAGTTCCAGCAGTTCTTTCTCCGTAAAGACAAAACCCTGGGGAGAATGGTACTCTTTAGAGAGTGTCCGCAGGGTAACGCAGTCCTCGGATGTGGATAATTTTATCATCGTCCTGTTATTCATCTCATAGCCTCCTTTCAGACAGGGGAGAGCCTGTTTCCTCTCCCCCGTATGCAAATGATTTACTTGTTTCTGGTTGCAATATATTAAGGCGTATTTCACTCGCCTGCCATCTGGAAAAACTGGGCCGGCGTCAGAACTGTTATCCCCAGCTCCCTTGCCTTTGCCAGCTTGCTCCCGGCATTCTCCCCGCAGACCAGGTAATCCGTCTTTTTGCTCACCGAACTCCCGGCATGGGCGCCCAGGGATTCAATCTTCTCATTGATGCCGCTGCGGGTATAGGGTTCCACCTTTCCGGTCACTACGACATTCATCCCCACAAAAGGATTCTCCCTTACTGCGGCCTTATTGTTCTCCACTTTCCTTTTTTCGATATGTAACATTTGCTGTAATACCTCCCATACATACAGATTTTCTTCATCATAAAACCACTCATGGATATTGTTGTGCAGGGTATCCCCGAAATCAGGAAGCTGCGTAAAATCATACTGGTGATGTACCGCGTCCTCAAATTCCTCCAGGTCACTGTGGAACACCCCGGCAAGGGTCCGGCTGGCCGTATTTCCCACCATAGGGATATCCATGGCGATCAGATACCTCTCAAAAGTGGTATTCCTGCTGCCGTGGATGGCATCCCACAAACGTTGCCAGGATTTCTCCCCGAAGCCTTCCATATTTACAATCTCGTCCCTGTGCCTGTCAAGCCCATAGATATCCATGTAGGTATGAATCCACCCTTTTCCAATGAATTTCTCCAGAGTGGCCTCTGACAGACCTTCAATGTTCATGGCTTTCTGGCTGACAAAATGCACGAACCGACGCAGGCGCCTGGTCTCGCAGCCCTGGTTATCGCAGAACAGAGTCTTAGTAATCTTATCTTTCCCATTCTCTACGGAACGGCTCTCGTGGATGCGGGCAGGCTTCCCACAGCAGGGGCACCTTTCCGGTACGGCCTGCCCCATGACAAAATGGCCACGGTCGAGATTTTCCTCCACATGGGGGATGATCATGTTCCGCTTGCTGACCAGTATCCGGCAGCCGGGCATCAGCTCCATCCCTTCGATAAAGGAAAGATTGTGCAGGCTTGCCCTGGATACCTCACATCCGTCTATTTCTACCGGTTCAAAAACCGCCACCGGGGAGATCTCCCCGGAACGGGAAGGATTCCACTCAATAGAGAGCAGCTTTGTTTCGTGGAGCCCGTCCTCGAATTTAAAGGCTATCCCATCTTTGTAGTGATGCCCTGTCCTGCCGCAAGACCGGGAAAAGGCAATGTCATTGTAGGATGCCACGATCCCATCAATGGGGACATCACTGGTCTCTGCAAACTGCCGCAGCTTTGCAATGCCGTCCGCCATCTCCTGGCAGCTCAGTTTCCGCTTACTGATGACAAATTTGCAGACCTGGAAGCCCAGTTCCGGGAGTTTCCGCAGTTTCTGGGATTTTGATTGCATTTCCGGAAATCCTTCCACTACGGTAAAAGGCATATACATCACCTTCCGCTCCCGGCAGACTGCCGCATCCAGCAGACGCACGGAGCCAACCGCCAGGTTCCTTCCGTTCTTGTAGCGTTCCCCGTTGCTGTCCGTCAGGGTTTCCCGCAGTTTCTTAAAATCACCTGGCCGGATAAATGCCTCCCCGCTCACCACCAGACGTTCCTTGTGGGGAATGTGCTGTGGTATCCCGGAAATGCCGCGGACATTGTGGGTGATTATTTCTCCGGTATCCCCGTCACCACGGGTAGAAGCTTCAATCAGTTTCCCATTCTCATAAGTCAGCTTGACCGTCAAACCGTCCAGCTTCAGCATCAAAAGGATCTGATGCTCCCCAGAAAAAGAAACCAGTTCCTCCACGCTTTTCGTCTTATCCAGTGAGAGCAACGGAATCGGATGGCCTGTCTTTTTAAGCTCACTGACTGCCTGAAAGCCCACTGTCTGTGTGGGGGAATCTGCCATCCATATCCCCGTTTCCTTCTCCAAGGCTGCCAGCTCGTCATACATTCGGTCATAGACTACATCCGAAACGGATGGGGCATCGCTGTTATAATATTCATCCCTGTACCGGTTTAACTGCGCGGTCAGCGCCTGTATTTTTTCCCATGCGTTCTGTGCCATTTAAGCCACCTCCTGCCCTGTGATATGAAAGGACATAACCAGAAATTCTTCGGTATGTTCTTTGCCTTTGCAGTAGATACTGCAGATACCATCATGGAATTCCCAGTCGGAGGCATTACACCACCAGAGAACAAATCCCTTTCCATCATTTGCAAGGCTCACTTTATGATCCGGTTCGTCCGGCACGATACTGTAAAACCCCTGGGTATTTGCCAGCGTAACCTTGCGTTTCTGCCCTGTAAATTCCGGCCTGCAGTGAACAAGAATCTCCAGACAGGTCCCCTTCTTTATAGTCTTTTTTAACTGATTCAGATTTTTTACCATACTTATCTCCTTTTCGTTTCAATTTTTTGACAAAGAAAACGGATGCCATAAAGACATCCGCTTTCTTACCCTATGCAGCCGCCGCAAGTGCAGGGGCATGCAGAATCTTTTTTTCCCATACATCCAAAAATCTTTTGATTGTGGGGGGAGGTGTCTGGTTATCATAACAGCGGGCCTGTACCACCTCGCCATTATGGATTTCAACCGTACAGAGAGGCTTATCCTGCTCCTCCGCTTTGCGGACAAACAGAATCGTACTCTCCCTTTTTACATAACCTCCGACACAGTGATGCAGTTTCTGCCCTTCCTCCAGGATTTCCTTTGCCGTATGGGGAAGCAGCATGGCAAACCCATACTTAATAAAGTGATACTGCTGATTCATTTCCTCAAACTGTTTCTGGATCTGTCTGTCATAGACCAGCGCCTGCTCTTTGTCCGAGATGTCATTCACCTTGTCATGGGCTTTTTTTAAGTCAGCCGGAAACAGGACAAAACTGTTTTTCAGATCTAATTCCAGCCCATCGCTCATACAAAGGTAATCCCGATAGTCAGTCAACAAATCCTCCATCTTATAATATCCGCCGATCTGATAAGGACTTATTTTACCGAACTTTGCATACTGTTCATTTACATATTTGATTAGTTTATAGGAAGTCATATACTTTAACGGAACAAGTACATTTTCTGTCCGGCTGATATTGTAATTCCCGCACCAGCGCAGCAGTTCTTCATTCAGCTCCAGGTTTTCATGAAGAAGCGCCCGGATCAGCTTCATCTGGCCAAGCCCCGGATTTATCCTCTGGAGCAGGGGAAGGTGGCTTTTATCGAGCCCAAGCACTTCCTTTAAATTCTTCCCATTTGGATTAAACCCGGAGTCTGAACTATAATAATGATTATCATAGGCAACACTCTCAGCCAGGCGGTACAGATGAAGCTTTACCAGATATTCCAGCATCGGGTAACGATTGTACCTCACTAAATACTGGATAGCATAAAGGGGTTCCCTGTCTGCCAGATAAAATTCTTTCAGCTGGGAATACTGCCACGGCGACCCTTTTAACACTTTGTCCAGGTTCTTTTCATACAGGAAACCTGTCTGGTCTGCCTCAAAGCTGTACTGCCACCTGCTGAACACAGGGCGGCTCCCCGGCTTCCACGGAGTAAGCCTGTCCCGGCAGCTGTAACTGTAGTAATAGCGTTCTTCGGAAATGTTCCCGGCATCATCCCAGGAGAGGAATGTCCTGGCATTCTCATAAACACTTACATACGGTTTCCTTTCATCCCCATACTGAGAATAATTTTTTATGAACCGCACTACAATCTCATTCCCGGAAATGCGCTGGATAACCTGCAGCGTATTCCGGTCAATGATCATCCCACGTTTCCCACGGCTCTTAAAGGTTACCTTTGCCTTACATACAGGGCATATTCCTTTTTCGTTATGCCTCACGCCTGTCACCAGAACTTCGGTTTTACATGCGCTGCAGAATCCTTCCATATCCTTTCTCTTTCTGTTATAAGAATAGAAAAGATAATGCGGTACTATCTCCCGGTCCATCATCTTCCTGATATTTCTGGGAAGGGCAGGGACTGCCTTCATCCTCTCACGGATTTCTTTTTCCTTTTTTAATTTCCGTTCCTGCTGTCTTTTTTCACTGATGTCACTCTGTAAATGATACAGGCTGGTAAAACCTTTAGAGCCTTTCTGTTTACAAAATTTTGTCACACGTTCCTCATCGCAGGCCATATAAAAGGCACACCGTCTGCTGAAATCATAATCCCTTTGCAAGTTACAAAAGGCGGCCGCACTCCAACGGGTACTTCCATCCTCTCTGCGGCATAAAGTGACGTACTCTGTCCTGCTTTGGAACATGGTCAAAATTGGCTGGAAAATTCCCGCTGCCGCCTGCTCTCTTAGATAGATATACAATACCAGAAGCCGTTTCCCACCGATATTTTTCACTGCTGTCCGCACAATGTACTTCACTTCCTCCGCATGGAGCAGCCCGTGGTTCTGGTTCATTTTCAGCCCCGGATCTGCATATTTCCGGCATTCTCTTTTCTTTATTTTCATCTGCATTTCCCCCTATCCTGCAAGACCTGCCAGAGTCATCTGTTCAAACTGCCCGCCATCTGCTCCTTTCTCCTGCGGTTTCTTTTCCTCCTTTTTCCCATTTTTCTCTTTTCCTGCGGTTTTCTTTCCCACAGTTTTTGTACTTTTGGACTTCACATTGGATTTCCCGTTATATGCCCTGGGAACAAATTTCTCCTCCTTTTCCTGATCTTCCTTTGCGTCCGGATCACGGAAATATTCCTCCGCCCACTGATAGCACAGGTCATCCGGCACGTCACTTCCATAAACACCGTTTTCCGGCTTGATATCATTATCCTTCATCTCCTGCTCCACAAACTCCCTGGCTTTCCGGTTGATATAGAAAAAGCAGTGGATCATGGTCTTGCTGGGATGCATGGTCAGTCTGGAAAAATCCGGGTCCTCCAGACATAAAGTCTGGATATACTCTGATACGCACTCCTTCATATTCCGGCGGGTAAGCTTTTCCGTATCGGCTCCCACACGTTTCATGGCCTGTGCGGTCACTTCCTCGTCACTCAGGGAAGACAGTCTGGCAAGCTGTGCCTGTTCCGCGTCCTTCTTTGCCTGCTGCCTGGCCTCCCATTCCGCTTTCCGTCTGGCCTCTGCCGCCTCATGCTCCGCACGTTTTTTACCCTCTGTTTCTTCTTCCGCATCAAAGCTTTCCTCTTTCTCCGGTTCCCCGGCCTTTGCTGGTTCTCCTGTCTCCTCCGGTTCCCCGGTTTCCTCTGCCCCATCGCTTTCCGGGCCGGCGCATTCTTCTGCGTCCTCCCATGCTCCGTCTGAAACAGTTTCCTCCTGGGCCGGAAGAGAAGCCGCGTCCGGCTCCTGGCCGTCTGAATCAAAGGGGTTCTCCCCAAACGCATCCATGCTGTCCATAAAACCATCGGGCAGCCCGTTTTCTCCCTTTCCCGGATCTCCTGCCGGCAATCCAGCCTCCTCAAAAGGGGTTTCTTCCATACACACTTCCATGTTCATATCCTCAAATGCACTACTCATATCTGCTCTCCTTTCGTTAAAAAAGGCATGGAGCGGGTAATCCCATTCCATGCCTTTGCCGCTGTCCGCCTCCATCCTTTCACTTTTTTGCAAGAAAGGGGGAGAAGCGCACAGGTTCAAATGTCCTGCCGTCTATGTAGAAATAGCGGCGGCCTGTTCCATCGTCCAGCTCCACCACATCCGAAGATGCAAGGGGGCGTCCTCTGTAGCTTTCCGGCACCTGGTTTCCGTAATGCGCCGAAATCTGTTCCAGTATTTCCGTATCTTTCCATTCTTCCGGGCAGGCAAGCTCTGCATCGCACACCAGCCGGTATTCCGAAGCCGGTGGCTGCTCATACCCGGCCCTGTGCAGATCCCGGATTCCTTTAAAAGCAAACGGGATGGTTTCCTGGCCTGCGTCAAAGCAAAGCTGGTAAATGCGGAACCTGTATCTGCGGTGGGAAAAACTCAAGTTCTCTTTTGACAGTTCTTTTCCCTCCTGGCCAAAAAGCGCCTGGCCTTTCTGTAAATTCTGGTCTCCACCTTCTTTCTGCTGTTTTTCTCTCCGGAGCGCAAGCTGCCAGTCGTCAATCCCCTTGTAGTTGGGATTCCAGGTCAGCCTCCGGCACTCCATGCCCTGCTGTCTTGCCAGCAGGTAGATTTTGGAGCTTCCTTTTGCGATCATCTCATTGCTGTACTTGTCCATGTCGTGGGCCTCGATAATGAGTTCCGTGCCGTTCTGTGCCAGCAGCCCGAACAGAGGCCCCAGCTGTGCCACATTGTTTGCCCCTGCCACCGCCACAAAAGAACGGTTTAACAGCACATGGGCAATATCCGCTTTCAGTATCCCTTCCGTGACATAGATGGTCCGGGCAAAGGGGTTCCCTATAAAATGCACCGGGCTCCCGGATGTTACCCCCATATTTTTTGTGGAGGAGGAAAGCCAGATATATTTCGTCCCGGCTTTCTCCGGAGGGTCGTCCTTGTCCTTAAAGGGAACATCCAGAAGGATCTGCATCCCCCGGATCAGCCCGTCAATGCCGATGGCCGGTATCAGGATGCCCGCCGTGCGGCTGCTGAACTTTGCGGTCCAGTACCCGCCTTCATGGAGATAAAACCCAGGAACTCCCTCCACCTTGCAGCCCTGCTTAATCAGCCTCTCCGTCAGGGATCGGCACAGAAAATAGGGCGGGGTGCTCTTAAATCCCAGGCTGTCGATCTGTTCATCCGAAAGCCCCCGCTTCTCCGAGCGCAGGTGCGCCCGGTGTGCGGGAGTCAGGGACAGCATTTCCAGCAGCAGGGAATAGGTCTGGTGTATCTCCTGGGGGCCGGCACGCTCCGCCTGGGAAATCCCGGTTTCCTTTTGGCTGCCGGCGCAAAGGTTCCCTGACGGAACCCCTGCGCCGGGATTTATGTTCTCTGCCTGCCCGTATCCCCAGGAAGTATCCCCCGCCTGGAGCGCGTCACAGATTTCCTGATAGGCTTCGGAATTGGTGGTATTGTTGACCCTTGCGTACAGGTTCAGCATCCCGCCGTGTTCGCCGCAGTAGTTGCACCGCCACACGTTCTTGACAAAGTTGACATTCATCTTTCCTCTCCGGTCGCCGCAGAACGGGCAATCCGTATAGGCACTGTCCGCCTGCCTGCGCAGGATGCGCAAATGCAGCAGCTCCACCACATCCATGATCCCAAACGGGAAATCCTGTGAAAACGAGCCCATCGCCTGCACCCTCCTTCCTTATTTCTTTTTTCACGGCTGCCTTTACCGTTTTCTATGCGCCGTTTTACCCGGCTTTCTTTACAGCCAGGGAATCCAGCATGATCTGGGCCGCCGCACGGAGGATATTGTTATCTCCCCGGTAACCGCCGTACAGATAGAATTTCAGGCTGGGCGGGCGCCGTTCTGCCACTTCTGCAATGGTCTGCCCCTTGCAGACGCCGGTATCCACTACCACCTTTCCTGCTTCTTCAAAGGTCATCAGCTTGACGATCTCCTCCACAGGCATATCCGGGGTATACCTGGCCTCTGCTTTTTCCTGTGCTTTTCCAGCGGCAGGCAGTTCCAGCGTTTCAGATGCTGCAGATCTGGTTTCCACATTTTCAGCACTTCCGCTGTTTCCAGTATTTCCGCCAAAAGATGCAGCCGTTTCTACAGTAACATTCTGCCCGCCTAACAGCGCCATCATGCCCTGTACTGCTTTCCCGGTATCTTCCTCCATATTTTTCCTTTCGGAAACAGGGAGGCTGTCCCCCGTTTCTCCCGCCACAGGCATTTCTGCGCTTTTCTGTACGGGAAGGGAATCCGGTTCCCCTGCCTTTACCGGCAGTTCCCCGGTTCCGGCAGGCTGCGCCGTTCCCTGAACCTTTGCTGTCTGCGGTCCTGCCGGCAGACTGCTGTTTTCAGCCGGCTCCTGGACCCTGGCTGACGGTTCCGTTTTACTTTCTCCACCTGCTCCCACAGTCTGCGCTGCTCCTACAGAGGGCTGTCCTGACGGTTCCTGTGCGGAAGACAAAGGCTGCCCTTCCATCTTCTGCGTGGTGCCGGACTGTACCGGGAGCGTTCCGAAGCTTTCTTCCGGCCCTGCCGGAAGGCTTTCTGAACCGCCCTGGGAACCAGCCGGAAGACTTGCCCCAGAATTTCCATTCCCCGCCATCGCTTCAAGAGGAGTTTCTGCCTCTGCAGCCGTGCGGTGTGCCGGACTGTTTCCCGCAGGCCCGGCATTTACCGCCGTCTTCGCGCCCTGAATAGGCAGCCCGGAGGTCTGCGCCGGTTTTCCCTGCTGCGGTGACTCTTTCTTTTCCTCTGCAGCCGGGAACACTGTGACCGTACTTCTGGCAGGTGCCGCCTGCTGTTCTCCTCCCGTGGAATCTTTACCTGCCACCGGGATTGCCCCTTTATTCTGGGAAACTCCATTTAAAGGAATCCTGCTCCCGTAACGGCTCCCTTTCGCGTCCATGCCCACATCGGCAAACTGGATGCCAAAGCCTGCATCGGACAACGCCTCATCCATAGCCGCATGCTGTGCCGCCTGGATATACTGCCCTCCCGGCGCCTCTTCCTTCGTGCAGCTGGAAGTAAAGCTGCCAATGGGGTTTTCATCGGTACGCTCCAGAAAAACCTGTGCCTCATAGATCGCCATCTGCTCCGTGATGCGCAGGGCGTTCAGGCGGATGCGGCCTTTGGGGTTCGCAAGCCGGAACCATAACTTTTTATAGCGGAGATCCAGCTGCAGCATTTCCTCCCCGTTTTCCGGGGAGATGATGCGGCGGAGCAGTTTCAACGGGTTAAACCCCGGCACTTTGTTAAGCTCTGCCACCGCAGGGATGCTCTCATACATGGTTGCTGTCTGTTCATTCTTATTCATGGATAAAACTCCTTTCATTAAATAAATAAGGGATACCCCGTGCGATTTCTGCACCTGTATCCCATTTTTAACCTGCTGCCTTCAGTTTTTCTTCCAGGAACTCTGGCACCGCAATCCCGGCGCTTTTCGCATAAGCCTTATAGTACAGGCGGATGCGCTCTCCTAAAAGGGTATTCCTCTTGCTGATCTCATTCTTATGGATGGCCATGAACAGCACGCTTTTTTCGCCCGCCAGCACCACCCGTTTCCTTGCCCTGGTGATCCCGGTATACAGAAGGTTCCGGTAGAGCATGATGTAGTGTGCTTTCAGCACCGGCATCAGCACAATATCGTACTCGGAACCCATGGCCTTATGGATGGTGGTCGCATAGGCAAGGTCCAGGTTCACCAGGTCCTCCGTGCTGTATTCCAGGCTCCGGTCCTCCCCGAAGTCCAGGCCGATCCGTTTCCCTTCCGGCGTATCCTCCACATAGCGGATGAATCCCAGGTCGCCGTTGGATACCTTATCCGTGTTCTTGGTCTGCATAATCCGGTCGCCCACACGGAAGGTCTTTAGCCCGATATGGACCTCGTCCTCCGCAGACCGGAACGGATTCACGATCTCCCGGATGGCAGCATTCAGATGGTCTGAGGATGCCGCCCCTTCCGTCCGGAATGGCGAGAGGATCTGCACATGCTCAATCCCGCTGCTTTCAATCTCCTGACAGTATCTGTCGATGATGGCCGCTGCCGCGTCCGCCTGGCTGTCACAGGGCACAAACTGAAAATCATTCCCATAGTACAGCTTGGTGCTGCCGTCATGGATGAACCGTGCGTTATGGGCAATCAGGCTGTCCTTTGCCTGGCGGAAGATCTCATCCAGCACCGTGACTGGCACAAGGCCGCACTGGATCAGTTCCTTGAATACAT
Organism: uncultured Hungatella sp.; assembly: GCA_910585645.1. Taxonomy (GTDB): domain Bacteria; phylum Bacillota; class Clostridia; order Lachnospirales; family Lachnospiraceae; genus UBA3402. Next base: position 32,959 of record CAJUFP010000035.1, read on the forward strand.
TCCCCGCGCCTACGCTGGGCAGCTGGTCCGGGTCGCCTACCAGGACGGTCTTCGCCCCCTTCTTCAGTGCGGAAAAGAATTTGCCCGCAAGCCACATATCCACCATGGAAAACTCGTCCACAATGACCAGGTCCGCATCCAGGCTGTCCTGCTTTTTCGTCCGGCTGCCCTCGTCCTCCTCGCTGACAAGGCCGAGCCCGCTGTGCATGGTACATGCCCCGTCAAACCCGGTGCTTTCTGCCATCCTGCGGCTTGCACGGCCCGTAGGCGCCATCAGGACAATCTTCCCGTCTGGATAAATCCTGCGGTAAACCTCCAAAATAATCTTCAGCACGGTTGTCTTACCCGTGCCCGGCGAACCGGTGATCACGGACAGGTTATAAAGAAATGCTGTCCGGACTGCGGATTCCTGTTTCCCGGAAGTCCGAAGTCCCTGCTCCGCCCTGACTGTCTCAATGACAGCGGAAATATCCTTCATCGGCGGCCTTTCCTCCGCCAGCATCCTTGCGATCCGGCTGGCAGTTTCATCCTCCTGCGCAAAGGCACCAGGATGGTAGATGCTGTCCCTCATGGAAACCACAGAGCCGTTTAAGATCATGGCGTCCAGTTCCTGCTCCACTTCCTCCGGCCGCACACGCATTTCCGGAAGCGGGATCTTTTCATTCAGCATTTTAAACGCTGCCTTGCGCAGCTCTTCCCTTCCCAGGAACAGATGCCCCTGTTTCCCTTTTGCCTCGTCCAGTGTACAGTGGAGCGCACCCCTGATCCGCATGGGGTCACGGGGACGGTTATCGGTCTTCCTTACAATGGCATCCACACGCCGGAACCCAAACCCCGGCATCTGGCAAAGCTCAAACGGGCTTTTTTTCAGGATATCCAGACAGGCCGGCCCGAAATGCTGGTAGATTTTAAGCGCTGTCTTCGGTGTCAGCTTAAAGGGCGCAAGAAGCGCCATGATATCCCGCAGCGCCCGGCTCTCCGCAAAAGAAGTCCGGATGTCTTCCAGTTTGTTTTCCGTTATGCCCCGGACCTCCAGCAGCCGTTCCGGGTTCTTTTCCAGTACATCCAGCGTATTGGTGCCGAACTTTGCCACAATCTCAGCGGCGGTTTTCTCCCCGATCCCTTTGATAAGACCGGACCCAAGGTAGCTCAGCACGCCCTCCCTTGTTTTTGGTACGACCTCACGCCATTGCTCCACCTGGAGCTGCATGCCGTATTTCCCGTTTACCCATTCCCCGTCCAGTTCCAGCTCCACGGCATCCGTCATGGGGATCTCATAACCCACGGCGGTGAAACGGATCAGGTGGTCCTCATACCGTCTCTTATCCCGTGCCTGTTTCGGAACGGACGTATCTGCGGTCTTTACAATGACAATGCAGAATTTGTTTGACGGATTGTGGAAGATCTTCCCGTCATACGTTGCTATAATACCCATTCTCTCACCTCCATAAAAGCCATAACACAAGCAGGCCCGCAATGGCTGCCAAGGCAGCGCCCAGCAGGGGATACAATACCAGATAACATCCCATGCGTATCAGCCGGAATGCATCCCTTATCAGGAGAAGCAGGAGGAATCCCGCTATGCCCCCCAGTATCCATGTTTTTCTTTTCATTTTCACTTTACCCTTTCTCTGACATTTTCTTTGTTTTCAGGCGGCATCCACGGAACTGACCTTTACATGGAAAGTCCGGAACTCCGATACCGTTACAAACTGCTCGTAAATCTCCGGGTACTGCAGTTTCAGCCGCATCAGGTTGTCCTTGTCAACCATCATCTTGCGGACCGGGTTGTAGGTCAGCGTATACCGGCTCCCGCCCATATCGCAGACAGCCCTGCAGCTCGTTCCCATCTCCGCAGCCAGGATCGCTTTCAGCCTCTGGATATCGGCCTCCAGCTTTTTGGAATACTTATCCGACTGTTTCTTCTGCTCCTGGAGCTGCATGTAACGCTTCAATGTGGATGGCATCGCTCCATTAAGGACAACTGTTTCCGCATTTTTATCTGCCCGGCCGCAATACTGCCTGGCGCTTGCGAGGATCACATCCCCGTCCTCCAGGTAGGGCGGTGGGGCCTGCTTCTGCACATGGCTGTCCCAGAATTCCTGTTCCAGAAATACCATCTCTTCCTCATAGGCCATGTCCCTGTGGATCTCCCGGATAATGGTCTCATCTTCCGTGTTGCCGTACAGACAACAGAAAAATACACGGTCAATATCCATCACGGCCATGTAATGCCTGCCCTGTGCCTCATAGTAGGCCGGCACGGTCTCCCTGCCGTCCTTCCACCAGAGGTCTTTTGCGTTGTAGTTGGTGGTCTTGATCTCCAGGATGGCTTTCGTCCCGTCCGGCATGGTGATGAAGTAATCCACGTCTGCCAGCATGAACGGATGAAGGGGATGCCGGAACATCTTCTTGATCTGATAGATGTCAAGCCCCGTCCTTCGCTCAAAGATCTTTGCCACAAGGTCTTCCAGGAGATGGCCTATTTCCATGGCCACCCAGTTTCCCTCATCTTCCTCCACCGCCGCAATACCCAGCTTGTCATAGTAGATATCCCGCGCGGTACGGAAAGGGGAGATCCCGATGATGGCAGAGACGTCACTGCCGCCAATCCCGCGGCGCCGCCAGTCCAGCCATTCTTCCCGGGTAAGGTTTTCCGTATCCACAAGCACCTGCGGGCTGTACCTTTCCCTTTCTCTTTCCATGTTCGTATCGGGCATGGTCACGCCCCCCTTCTGGCCCTGTGTGTGAAGTTTACTGTCCGGATCGTGGTACAGTTCTTCCAGTACTGGCTGTCTGCTTTCTGTGCAGCGGTATCCCTGAAGGGGTATCCTGCCGCCTGTTTCTGCCAGCTCCTGCCGGCCTGTTTCTTCCTTGTACTCATTCTTTCTACCTGCCTTTCTAAAATGTTTTATCCTCAAAGCCCTGATCGGCGTTTGGGCAACAGCATAATAAAAAAGCAGGAATGACCATCTGCCAAATCCCTGGCGTCCATGGATTCCCATGAACCAAAGTCATTCCCGCTCTCAAAGGGAAAGTGCTCCCTTAACATAAAAAAAGCCAGTACACCACCAGCCAAAGGGCATAATGGTACTACTGGCACAAAAATACAAACTTAACAGCGTGTGCAATGCGGACAGTATTCCGCATACAGTCTGAACGGACTGCATTTCCCATATGGGTACGCACAAAAATCAATTACAAGGACAGTTTAGCACAAGATATTGATTTAGTCAAGCAATCAATACTATATATAGTATTTTAACGTTTTTCAAATAAAATCCAAATTTGAACAGCAATCACATACGGACTATCTTTCTAACCGTATTTGCTGTCCTTATGGTCAGTTTTGTACTGATCTTCGTACCTGCTGTCTTGGGCCACCAGTTTGTCTTTTGGTAATCTTTACGGCTGAAAGACCAGAATATAACCTCCTTGTAATCCTTTATCCTCTCCAATTCCTTTCTGGGTTCTCCGATTTCATTATATACATCGGAAAATGCAGCCGGCGGTATTATAAAAATCAGATTATCATAGATTTCTTTGTCCTCACCGCCCCACCAGTCGGGCGCATTTTGTAAAATATCCTCAAGCGCTTCCCTTGACAGGACAAAAACAGGAATATCCAATCCAAACTGATTTTTTATCATTTCCTCAATCTTGTCCGTAAGCTTCCTTATATTATCTTCATCACTGGAAAAAATCACATTGCCGCTGTTCAGATATGTTTTCACTTCTACAAAAGCAAGTGTTTCAAATCCCTTCTTTAATTCTGCCATTGGCACTTTATTTTTTCCACTTATATTGATACCCCTTAATAAAGCAATATATCTTTTCATATCCGCCCCTCCTGATTTATTGTGTTCCTCCCATTCGGGTTTCCTTATTTCATTTTTTCCTGGCATTCACTACATTCTCTGTCGTGAATAGAAATAATACCGCCACATTGGGAACAGGTATATTTTTCTTTCTGCATATCCATGAATTTTTCCAAACCGAATTGACGGACAAGTTTGCTGTTTTCCATAAGGCTTGCACGATATCTTTTGTTATAACTTTTTTCCAGGTTTTTAATCAGTTTACAAGGATAATCGGAACATTCAAAACAATAAGGCAATTTTTTGATCCTGATACAATCTCTTATTTTACACTTACGGCAATGCTCTGGTTTTCCCTTATCACTATTTAAGCAGCCTGCACATGGTTTTTTGTGGCAGCAATGTTTATAACAAACAAGACAATTCATTCCACATGGAGCAAACATACTTGTGTCAATATTTTCTTTAGGCATTTTCATAAGTTCTTATCCTTCTAAAAACTGGAAGTTGTCACTCTGATTACTCATTCACCTTGTAATCAATATTGGCAAGTTTTGCCTGCCACGTTAAATCCTTTGTTTGAATTGTGTAATTCTTTCCATCTTTTATAAAGTGTGTACCACATTGACGAAACTCAAAATTGACTTTTTTCTGAATACATTGCTCTCGAATATCCAATACCCAATCGTAATCAAGAGAACGGGCATTTCTGTCCGATTCGCCGCCGACCACAACAAGCTCAATGCCGTCAAGATAGTTTTCAAGACGAATTGGTTCGATTAAAGGCTGTGCAGTAATACACTTATGTTTGATTGGCAGTTCATTGAATATATTGAGCCTGTAATCTGTATTTTTCTGATTTTCTACGGTGCAGCAGACTACAACATTTTCATATCCGCTGCCCCAATCATCGGGAATGCAATCCATAAATCGGTCTATGCGTTTTGTAAGAAAAAGGAATGTGCAATCCTGCCGCTGTCTTATCATCTGCCAACAGTCACTACGCCAGTCGTCTGCTTCCTCTATGAGAAAATCAGTAGAAAAGCCAAGATATACAATTCCTGATTTAACCTTATATTCACCATTTTTCTTTTTCTCTACGGGTTTTGTAAAATCCTTTGTCTTTACAATTTCAGCCGTATTGATACCACGCTTTCCATCACCTTTATGTATATAACAGTATAAACAGCCTTCGCTGCATTTGTGGCAGCCACGCCACGGATCCCACATTGCCATTTCTAAAACCTCGATTTTTCGTAATTGTAGGGAATATTCGTTCCTGCAACAACATCTTCGATCTTTTCTATTATCAGCTAATCGTCCATATTTCCCTGATGTTCGAAAATATCTACTATTCAACCTCCACCTTTTTTACAAGGTCCAACTTATAACGCAAAGCACCATGGTCTCTAAATATCGTTGCACTTGTAATACGGATTGCCAAAATAACGCAGTTTTCATCCTGCTCATTATTTGCATCATCGTACCAGTCTGCAAATGCTTCACGGAGTTTCGTTCTTAGGGCAGCGTTTTTGGGTTCCAAAACCCATCCAAGGTTTTCTCCAATTCCATGACCGTATATTCCCTCAAAGCAAACGGAAAACGCAACCTCTTTGTTTTGAGCGATCTGCTGCATTTTATTTGATTTTGCCGATGTTGTGACATAAAACACGCCATCTTCATAATAAGCACTCACATCACGGACACCAGGGCGAGGAAATCCATCAGCGCCCGGTTCCGTAGTAATCGTTGAGAGCGCAATGGTGTTATCTTTCTTGTTGCCACAACTTTCTTCAATTAATTTCATTCCTTCTTCATATCTGTTCATTGTTAATTCCTCCATCCATTTCAATTTGCTTATTCGTCCACCATGCATTCACTATCCAGAAGTTTCGTCAAGTCCTCCACGGAAGCGTCCATTTTTACAGAGATCTCCTCCATCGTCATACCCGAAGCAAGAAAACGCTTTATCACCATTTTCATATCCTCACCGACCTCTATGATATGCCCGTCCAGATCATAAAAACGGATCACCCGCTGGCCCCAGCTATGTTCGATCACTTCTCCCAGGTATTCCATGTCCGGGTATTCTTCCAGCCTGCGCAGAAATCCGTCAAAGTCCTGTTCCTCAAAGACGATTTCCGCATTGTTGGATTTTTTTAATACCTTTTCTTCGGGCAGGTTCACAAGCCAGTCAAAATCCTGCTGTAATGCCAGACCGCAGGTAAAAGCGATATTCCTTCCGTAGTCCTGAAATACTTCCAGTCCAAACAGATCCTCATAAAATTTCCTCGCAGCCTTAATGTCGGCCACTGCTATCACCGTACATGTGTACTTCATAGAATGATTCCTTTCCGCTTTACTTTTTCTAATTCTCTTTTACTGTTAGCTGTTTCTGATACAAATAGCGCTGTATCCGGATCATCACTTTTTCCTGTGCAGCTTCAGATCAACCTTTCTACGGGATGCAATCTCCGAAAGCACCCCTGCTGCAAAAGCGCTTTTCTCTTTGAGCGTAAGAGTCTCCATATCCGGTCTGCTCTCGATTTCCCTGAGCGCCTCTCTAAGTTCTTGCAGATTCAAAAGGTTTACCGCAACGCAAAAAAGGGTCTTTTTACGGCCGTCATTATAGCCGGACAATAAGATATCCAGTATTTTTATCTTTTCCATCTGCTCTGTATTGTAGGCTTCGGCCCCAAACTGCCGGACCTTTTCCAGATCAGCCCTTCGGTTGCGATGTGTAATAAAGGAATCAAAATCGTCAATATGTTCATATTTTTCACATGGGTACTCCCTGCATTGACAGCAGTATTCTACTCCTCCATGTTCCATGCTGCACCTTGCGATCCTGCACGACTGATTTCCTTCCCCTCCACCGCAGCCGGGGCAGTTTTTGTTCAAAAACATGGGGCAAAGTCCACAATTCAGACCACAAAGGGACAAGAACTGATTTTTCCGGTTAAATCCTTTCATGGCACCTCCCAAACAGCTTCTGTACCTGATTTGACAGGCAACAACTGAATCCTCTCTGGTAAACAAAAATATAGGAAATTATATCATTGTCCATGGAATTTCACAACCGAAATGGTATAAGTGGTCAAATGAAAATACTGGAAAGAAAAACAGGATTGCAGGTTCCAACCAACCATCTTTTCTATCGCTTATAGAGCCTCCATATCAAACAGGCTTAATTGTACCGGCTGCTCTTTTTTCTCCTTTTCTTTTAGCAGATGCATCTGTTCCAGTTCTGCTATCCTCTCTGGCCCCAGCCATTTATCTGCATGGCGCCGGTCTGTGCTGTATTCCTCCAGGCTCTCATATCCGTTCTCCAACAGTTTCTTTTCCAGGCGCCTGACTGCGGACTCCCGTGACTGCCGCCGTCTCTCCCGTTTATTCTCTGAATCCCGTTTTTCCATATCGGAAGCATGCACAATCTGGATTCCGTTCCGGATATCCTCCAGGTCCTGCATCAGATCCCGGCTTTCCCTGCGCTCTGCACGGACGTTCTGGATCTCAAAGGAAAAATACCGGCCGTGGTATTCGGAGAAAAAGAGTTCCGTAAAATAGTGGTTCCTCACTCTCTCCTTTATCCTGTCCTGGCAGAGCCTGGCGCATATCTTACAGATATCCATGCTCACCGGATGGTCAAAGAGCTTTTTCCCTTTGATGATCCGGGTGTCCACCTGTCCTTCAAACAGCGTGCCGCTTAAGTCATTTCTGAGATAGGAAATTTTTACATCATAAAATACATTTCCCCTTTTCTTATCCAGCTCATGCCCCAGGACCGAACACATCCCTGCACACCTGTTCCGTCCGCAGTCATAAGGGTCATAGTTCATCTCCCATTCCAGCGTATCCC
>CAJUFP010000036.1 GCA_910585645.1 uncultured Hungatella sp.
CTGGTTCCCGCTTTAAGGGCTCATCGGAATGTTTGGCATATCTGAACCCGGACAGGACCATCCTTCCCTTCTCTGACTGGCTTTGCGACTACCCTCGCCCCATTTGCTCACTCAATTAGTACCCGCTCACCCCTTCTTCATTCCCTTCCCGCTGGCCTTCACCACCGGAAGCAATACAGCCTGGATCAGAAGCAGTACGATCACCATCCCGATACATCCCGCGTAGGAACCGGTGCGGTCATAGATCTGGGCGTAGATCATGGGGGACAGACCTGCCGCCACCATAACCGTGGTGGTCACCAGGGAGTAGATATTGGAGTAATCCTTTGTGCCGAAAGCCTCCCTGGTGATCATGGGATTTCCGATGGTCAGCGGGACAAAGCTTAAGGAGAACAGGCCCACGCCCAGATAAAAGATCCCTGTGCTTGTGCCGCCCGTAAGGAGGATAGCCGCCAGTCCGCCAGCAGCCAGAAGACAGCAGATAATGTTGGTTGTGATGCTGCCGATCTTGTCGCACAGCCACCCCACAATCGGGCCTCTGGGAAGTCCGACGATGGACAAAATGGAGAGAGCCATAGCCCCTGCCGCCGCCCCGATGGGAACCGTGGCGCTGTAGCTGGGAAGCTGCTGGTTAAGGCTCGGACACAGGCAGGAGATAAACGCCACCACCAACACCATGTAAAATGCCGGAGTCTTAACCGCCTGGCTGCGGGTAAGGCCCTCTGCCGCCGCGGCGGGAACCGCGTCTTTGGAATCCTTCTTAGCCGGAATATCATCCGCACCGTAGGGCTTGGCCCCCATCTTTTCCGGAAAGCTTCTCACAAACAAAACACACAGCGCCAGACAGCCGATCGCTGTGATCAGGCCTACCCGGAACCGGGCTGCCTGCCATCCGATGCTGGTGATCATCTTCTGGATCTGGGGATTCACAAAATATCCCGTCACACCGGTAATACATCCCACGATGGACAGGGCGAAAGCCGTCTTCTTTTTAAACCACCGGTTAATGAGAATGGGCTGGGGCAGATACATAAAGAAGCCTGCCGCAACGCCGTAGAGCACGCCGAACAGGTTCCACTGCCACAGCTGGGTAAAGGTGCTGCTCCAGAGATAGGCTGCTCCAAACAGAACAATAATGCCGGACATGATCCACCGGATATCATACTTCTCATAGATCTTTCCGATTACCGGCTGAAGAGCCGCCGCGATCCAGGAATAGATGGTCAGATACAGAGACGCCTGGGTTCTGGACCATCCGAACTCCTCCATAACCGGAGTAAGAAACATTCCCGCCGTGTTGCAGAGAATGGTGATCAGCATGGCGCTGCAGCCCACGCATCCAAGGACAATGAGCCATGGATTAAAATTAGATTCTTTTTGTGTTCCCATAAATTCTCTCCTTTTCTTCTTGGAATTCTGATTTTTCCTCCCCGGGGAGCCTGTTTCCATAAGCGCTGAAAAACTGCCCTGGGGAATCCGGTGATTTCAGCAACCGCCTGTTTTTATGCAAATTTAATACCATATCACAAAAATTTTAATTATTTTTTACTTTATTTATTTTTTCGCCCTGTCAGAGCCTTTCCTCCACCGCAACTTCTCTAACTTTCCGACCCTTTTTGTGTCTCTCCTGTACAACTTCCACATTTTGTACCTCACAAACTGTCACAAGTATCATTTTGTCACCTTTTTATTGGAGAATCTTATTTGGTAGTCTCAAAATACGCTCTCTTCCCCAGCTTCCCCTCCCGGTACATCCTCTCCGCCATATCCTTTCCAAACCCAAGTTCCTCCAAAATATCCTCATTGTCCATACCGATACTCGGAGCGCCTCTCCAGATCTGCCCCGGATGGTTTTTAAGCTTTGGCATGACGTTGACCCCCGGGATGTCCGTCACGCCGTCAGCCGCCTTCCATGTGGTGAACACCTCTCTGGCCACATACTGGGGGTTGGTCCTTGCCGACTCATAATCCATCAGCCTGGAACAGGGAACCCCCGCGTCCACAAACGCCCGCTCCGCCTCCGCGGCCGTATGCTCTGCCACAAAATCCGCCATGGCCTTCTCCACCTTTTCGGCTGCCGGGGTGTCCACAGGGATCAGGGTGCTGCCCTCCGGAAAGTCCTCACTGCCGTACTTAAGCCCCAGCACCGCCAGCCCCTTTGCCACGGCGCCGGCGCCTAAAAATAGCACATAGATCTCCATCCCGTCCTTACACCTGTAGGTTCCGTAGCAGGCGCAGATGCGGCTGTGGTTCCCCTCCTTGACATAATCCAGACCGTACCGCAGATAATCCGTGGGATAATTGGCCTGCATCCGCATCATCAGCTCATACTGGGCAATATCAATGCTCTCCCCCCGTCCTGTCTCCTTTGCCTTCAAAAGCGCTGCCAGGGACATGCCAAAACCATAGTAGGACGCCGCGAAATCCCCGGGGAAGGGCATGGCGGGGGCCGACGGCTGACCCGGCATGCCGTTCATCCGCATCACGCAGCCCAAAGCCTGGGCAATAGGGTCATAGCTGGCCCTCTTTACATAGTCCGGATCCCCGGTCTGTCCGAACCCGGAGATGTGTACAATCACCAGCCTGGGATTTCTCTCCCACAGCGCCTCATCCGACAGCCCCAGTTTCTCGTACCTTCCTCCCACAGAAGCCTCGATCAGCACATCCGAAGTCTCAAGAAGCCTTAAGAAAACCTCCCTCCCCTCCTCCTTCCGATAATCCATGGCCAGGCTTCTCATGTTCCGCCGGTCCTGCTGCCAGGAGCCGCTCCGCCTGGCCACCCGGCAGGAATCAATCACCTTTGGGTGTTCCACCCAGATCACATCCGCGCCGTGTTCCGCGTACAGCTCCCCCGCAAAAGGAGCTGCCACGGAAGCCCCCATCATCACCACCCTGTAGCCGCTTAACAGCCCAAACTTAGGGATATCCGTACCTTTTGCCATATAAACCTCCCGTTTCTCCACGGCTTAACCGTGTTTTTTTAACATAAATAATGCAAAAAATATGCCATTTCAGGCATGTTTTTTGCATCAACAGATAAAAATACATTTGCGAAAAAGGAGACATTATGGCAAAAAAGCACTCATCATTTCTCGTGGCATTTCCTGTTTCTTCCGTGTACTTTGGCGCTCTGGTCGGCCCCTCCATGGTGTCCGGCGTCTTTGCCGCCGTATACTTTGCTCCTTACGGCGCCTGGGGGCTGATCCTTCCTCTGGTGACCATGGGGCTGGCCGCCTTTATCGTTGCCTGTGGCATGATCGGCGTCAGCCACTGGGGAGTCTACGACTACTCCTCCTACGCAAAAAAGCTTTACGGTCCCGCGTCCCCCATCCTGTCCCCTCTCCTGGAGGTCTTTCTCATTCTGGCTATGGTCGTAGGCGGCAGCTCTGTCATCGCCATGGGCGGTACCTTTTTTAACAGCCTCTTTGGCATGCCCGTCTTTGCGGGCGCCCTCCTCATGGCCCTTGTCAGCTCCCTTCTGGTGCTGTGGGGCGCCAACCTGGTGAGAAAATCCTCCACCTTCATGACCATTGTTCTGGTGGCCGGGTTTTTCCTGCTGGTCATCTTTGCCGCAAAGACCAAGGCTCAAAGGCTCTCTTCCATCATCGCCGGATGGGAAGTCCCCCAGGGCGTAACCTTTTTAAGCGGCGTGGGACCGGCCCTGTCCCTTGGGCTGTCCCATGCCAGCAACGCTCTGACCTTAAGCAGCGTAAGCCAAAATATCCGCACAAAAAAAGATGCCTGCATGGTAGGCCTTATCAGCTTTGTGTTAAACGGAGCCGCCTTTATCGCCTGCACGATCCTGATCCTGCCCTACTGCCCCCAGGCCCTGAACGAGAGCGTTCCAAACCTTTACATCATCAACACGTTTCTCGTGGAGCAGGCCCCCTGGCTGCCTGTAGTCTACTCGGTCGTCATGTTTTTCGGGCTTGCATCCAGCGGAGCGCCTCAGCTCCACGCCGTGGCCTCCCGGGTCCTTCCCCTCTACCCTGCCTCCTGGAACATGAAAGACCTGACCAAAAATATCATCACCAGCGTCCTCTACATGGCCGTATGTATCGCCATCTCATTTCTGGGCCTGCAGACCATTATCAGCAAAGGCTACGGCCTCCTTGGCAGTCTGGCCCTGCCCCTGATCGTGGTCCCCTTGTGCATTGTCATGCCCATCCGCCTTCTACTCAAAAAATAAACAAAAAAAACGCCCTGGAGGGATTTAAACCACAAATCCCTCCAGGGCGCCTTTTTTTCTGTCCTCACATCCCGGTTGTCCACTGACCCGTCCTTCCGGCCGCTGTCCTCCCAGCCCCTCAACGCCCATGGAAACCTTCCGTCCCTTTACACAATCTCATCCAGAAAGATCCGGTCAAGGACCTGAACCTCCCTCATCCAGGGATTTTCCCCGCACAACCCCGTCTCTCTTCCAAACAGCCACCCGGTCAGCTCTACGATGGTGATCTTTAGGCTTACCTGGGCCTTCATGTTGTCCTCCCACGAAAAAAGTCCGGAGGTTTCCCGGTCAATGACCCACAAAAATGTCCCATCGTTGTCCCTGCACAGACGATCCTCCACTTTAAGGCACACGCTCAGACAGGGCTCCTTTCCGGAGCCGGGGCGCAGACGTATGGCCGTGAGAAATTTTTTTAAGTGGATGATCCTGGCCATAATCAGAGGCTGCTCCCTGTCGGCAGGTTCTGTCCAGACATCGCCGGCAAGAAGCATCCTCTGCTCCTTCTCACCCAGCCCCCACCAACACCTTATGCCCTGGATCTCATCCCGGCCCCTTTCCCTCCCCTGGCCCCCTGGCCGGGAGATGGTGAGAAACTCCATCCACCCGTCCTCGCTTGCCAGTTCTCCAAGAAGCCGCCCCACATACTCCGGCGTCCTCCTGGCAAAGACCTGATACCGCTCCATAAGCCACCGGTCCATCCACCGCGCCGCCCGCTCTTTATCCCGCCCGTCATCTGCCAGCCGCTCTGCCTTAAGCTCCCGCTCCCCCTTGGGGTTAAGCTTTAAAGAAGGCTGCTCACAGATGGTCACAAAATCAAAGGGCTCATAGATCTTCACATCCGCGGGCATCAGAAAGCAAAATCCCATCTCCTCCCGGTACATATCCTCCATCATGCGGGTCAGAAGCCCCCGCATCAGCCCCTGACGCTGCCTGTCCTTTGCCGTGGCCGCTGCCACCACATAGTCGATATCCCAGACCATCTCCCCGGCCTGGACGCGGTAAGGGTTCCTGTGGACCATGGACACGATCCGCCCCGTCTCCTCCTCCACATTTGCCAGGATCCGGTTATCTCTGGTCTTCTCCCTGTAATAGTATTCCAAAAACGCCTCCGAATCCTGGTAAAACGCCTCCCGCCAGAGCGAAAGGGTTCTGCTTTTTTCCTCCTGCCTTAAATACCGGATCATACCACGCCCATCTCTTTCTGTCTCACCGTATATTTCCTGGCAAATCCCACAGGGCAGTAGCTCATCTTGGCCCGCCTAAGCCCCTCCAGCCCCAGGTCGTCCTCCCGATTTACCAGGATGGCCTGGGGAAATTCATGGATCAGAAACTGCTGGTTGATAAACTGGTATAAGCCCCTCATCTGCGGGTTGGCCTTCTCGATGTGGATCACAGCCATCTTCTCATAAGGGTTGTAACTTCCAATGGAAAACGCCTCCAGCTTCGCGTCAATATAGACGCCGCCCATGCTCACGCCCAGGATGGAGCAGTTGTTCAGGATCTGGTGGATGCCCTCGATCTCATGATCCAGATGTTCCTCCACATCCTCCCCCTTCCCTTCCCTCCAGCGGTCCAGAAAATCCCACACGTCGTACCGGTCCGAGCAGCAGAGCCTTCGGTACTCCGTCCGGTCTTCGTACTCCTTTACAAAGGCATTTAGATTATTTTTCTTCTTGTGGAGTTTTTTTCCCGCCAGGGTCCGCATGGCGTCCCCGTCATAGAGGTAATCCTTCATGTCCTCCTGCTCCTTAACCTCGTACTTTTCCGGGTCCAGCTTGAGAAGCCGCACCGCCTCCTCATCCGCCAGATTGATCTTGTAGGGCTTTTTCAAGGTCTCATTAAAAAAGTACACCATCTCAAAAAAGCAGTCCTTAAGGTCCTCCTGCCTACAGGCGGGCATCGCCCCGGTTTCCTCCCCATTTACATTCATGATCCACTGAACCGCCCGGCCTTTGCTGACGGCAAACCGGAGGCTGCTGTATTTTCTCCACAAAAAGCTCTCCAAAAATACGCTGTCACAGGTCCTGTTGGGACGCAGGCAGAAATATGGCTCCAAGATCTCCATGCTCTCGGCCTTTACCGGCCGAAAATGCAGTCCTTCCTTCGAATCGTTCATGTTCTCTTTCCTTTCTGACACATGGCAGTCTCATGACAAGATCCGCCAAACAGCGTCAGCATACCACAGTTCTTCCTGCCGCGCAAGGCCCCCTGTCACAAAATCCGGCTGCGTTTTAACATGATAAGCGAAGCTGCCGCCGCCAGCACCTCCGTAACCGCAAATCCGCTCCAGACTCCCTCCACCCCGAAAAACCCCTGGAGCACAAATGCCACGGGGATAATGACCACATAGCGGATCAGGGAGATGGCCAGGGAGGGCAGCCCTTTTCCCAGCCCCTCGAAGGCGCCGCTTATGATCACGGACACCGTGGACACCACAAACCCGCAGCTGATGATCCGCAGGGCTTTTGCGCCCTCGCCCACGGTCCGGGGATTTTCGGAAAACAGCCCCATGAGCATTTCCGGAAACACCATGCAAAGAACCGTTCCCAGAGCCATAATCGCCGCCCCCAGTCCCAGGGCCACCTTTAAGATACTCTTCACCCTGTCCCCCCGTCCGGCCCCGTAATTAAAACCCACCAGCGGGCGGATCCCCTGGACAATACCATTGGCCGTAAGATAGATAAAGGTCTGCAGTTTATAATAGATCCCAAGGATCAGCACATACATCTGGGAAAAGGGCGCCAGCATCCCGTTAAGGGCCGTGATCAGAAGGGATGGCAGGCCGATGTTCAAGGCCGCCGGAATCCCCACCAGGTAGATCCGCCGGCACACCTTCTCCCTCATGACTTCCTTAGAGAGCCGAAACCGGACCGGAAGGGGCTTTCTCACAAATACGATGATATAGGCCATAAGGCTGGCCGCCTGCCCGATCCCCGTAGCCAGGGCCGCCCCCCGGACCCCCAGGGAGGGCAAAGGTCCCGCCCCAAAGATCAGGATAGGATCCAGCACAATGTTCGCCACACATCCCAGAAGCATACAGGCCATGGACACCTTCATCATCCCCACAGCCTGAAAGATCTTCTCAAAGGCAACCCCTGCTGTCAAAGCCGTTGAAAACAAAAATACGATCTCCGAGTAGGCGATCCCGTCCCGGATCACCTGGCCATCCTCTGTAAACAGCTTAAGAAAACCAGGCATAAAAGCCATGCAGGATATGGTCAGCAAGATCCCGTGGACGCCGCTTAACGCGATCCCCTGAGTGATAACGCTGTCCGCTTTCTTTTGATCCCCCGCTCCCAGGAAAAACGCCGCCGCCGCGTTGATCCCGATGCCAAATCCCACTCCCACCGCCGTGGCCACGTTTTGAACGGGAAATACCAGGGAGAGAGCCGTCATGGCCTCCTCACTGATCTTCGCCACAAAATAGCTGTCCACAATATTGTACAGCGCGTTGACCAGCATGGACAGCACCATAGGCAGGGACATGGCTGTCACAAGGGGGAATACCGGGCGTTCTTTCATAAAATTTTGATCCATATTTTCCTTAACCTCCTCTTTTAAGTCCTCTTTGGCGCAAAAAAACGCCACACAACTTGCGCTGTGTGGCGAAAAGAAGACATAGTCCGGAAAAATCCACATTGTTTTACGGGATAAATGGTAGCAGAGTTTCTTGGGAATGTCAAGCAAAAATTTCTGTCATCAGCCGCCCGCCCTCACGTAACCGCAAACTGGCTGTTGTACAGCCGGGCGTAAAATCCGCCCTTTTTCAAGAGAGTCTCATGGTCCCCCTGCTCCACGATATGGCCGTCCCTCATGACCAGGATCACGTCCGCCTCCCGTATGGTGGACAGACGGTGGGCCACGATAAAGCTGGTTCTTCCCTCCATCATCCTGGCAAATGCCTTCTGGATGCGGATCTCGGTCCTGGTGTCAATGGACGATGTGGCCTCGTCCAGAATAAGCATAGGCGGCAGTGACAGCATCACCCTGGCAATGCACAGAAGCTGCTTCTGGCCCTGGGACAGATTGCCCCCGTCCTCCGTGATCACCGTGTCGTAGCCGTCAGGCATCCTTTTGATAAAGCTGTGGGCATGGGCCTCCTTTGCCGCCCGGACGATCTCCTCCTCACTGGCATCCGGCTTTCCGTAGGCGATATTCTCCCGGATGGTCCCCGACTTTAACCACGTCTCCTGAAGGACCATGCCGTAGTTTGCCCGCAGGCTCCTTCTGGTCATGTGGCGGATATCGTGCCCGTCCACCCGCACGCAGCCGGAGTCCACGTCATAGAACCGCATCAGCAGATTGATGACGGTGCTCTTGCCGCAGCCTGTGGGGCCCACGATGGCGATCCTCTGCCCCGGCTCCACCTTAAGGTTAAAGTCCTCGATCAGCGGCACGTCCGGGTTGTAGGAAAAGTACACCTTTTCGAGGCCTACATTGCCTTTCGCCTCCTTTAGATCCACCGCGTCCTGATCCTCCGGCTTTAAGGGTTCCTCATCTATGAGGGCGAACACCCGGGACGCCGACGCCAGGGCGTTCTGCAGCTCCGTCACCACCCCGGAGATCTCGTTAAAAGGCTTGGTATACTGGTTGGCATAGCTTAAAAAGCTGGACAGCTTTCCCACGGACAGAAGGCCGTTAACCGCCGCATAAGCGCCCGCTACGCCCACGCTGGCGTAAACCAGGCCGTTGACAAACCGGGTGGCCGGGTTGGTGATGGAGGAGAAAAACGTGGCCCGCAGGCTGTAGCCCCGAAGCCGCTCGTTGATCTCCTCAAAGCTTTTCTGGGCATCCTCCTCATACCCGAAGGCCTGAACCACCTTCTGATTTCCCAGCATCTCGTCGATGAGCCCGGTCAGCTCCCCTCTGGTCTCCGACTGGTGCTTAAACATCACGTAGGTCTTCTTTGCAATGTAGCTGGCCACCAGCAGGGATACCGGCGTCACGCAGACCACCACCAGGGCGATCCAGGCATTGACGTAGAACATAAATCCCAGAGTCCCGAGAATGGTCAAAACCCCTGTAAACAGCTGGGTAAATCCCATTAAAAGCCCTTCGGAAAACTGATCAATATCAGCAATAACGCGGCTGATCACATCCCCCGACGGGTGGGAGTCTATATATTTGAGGGGAAGAATCTCCAGATGGCCGAAGGCTTTTGTCCGGATGTCCTCCACCACATGGTAGGTGATCTTGTTGTTTATGTGGTTCATCATCCACTGGGACACTGCCGTGACGGCTATGACCGCCGCCATCTTGCCCAGCACCTGCTTTAGTCCCTGAAAATCCACTTCCCCCGGCCCCAGGATCAGATCCACCCCGTCGCCGATCAGAATAGGCGCGTACAGGGTGGTCACCACCGTGACCGCTGCCAGGCACAGGGACAAAAGCACGCCCCACCTGTAACGTCCGATATAAGCGAGAATCCTCTTTATGGTTGACTTGTTCTTCACTGGGTCACCTCCTCTTTCGACAGCTGGGACAGACAGATCTCCCGGTACACTTCACAGCTCTCCAGAAGCTCCCTGTGGGTTCCAAGGCCCACCAGCTTTCCGTCGTCCAGCACCAGAATCTGGTCCGCGTTCTTGACGGTGGTTGCACGCTGGGACACCATGAACACGGTCATGTCCTTTGTGTTCTCCCGGATGGCCTTTCGAAGAGCCGCGTCCGTGGCAAAATCCAGGGCCGACGCGCTGTCGTCCAGAATCAGGATCTTCGGCCGGCGCACCAGGGCTCTGGCGATGGTGAGCCGCTGCTTCTGACCTCCGGAAAGATTCCTTCCCCCCTGCTGGATCATAAGATCCAGGCCTTTCTCCTTGCTCTCCACCACTTCCCTGGCCTGGGCCGTGTCAATGGCTTTGTAGATCTCCTCATCCGTGGCATCCTTTTTGCCCCACTTCATGTTGTCCCGGAGACTGCCCTTAAAGAGTACCGCTTTCTGGGGCACCACGCCGATTTTGCCTCTCAGCTCCTTAAGCGCATAGTCCCTCACGTCAACGCCGTCCACCAGAACCGCCCCTTTTGCGGCGTCATAGAACCTGGGAATCAGATTTACAAGGGAGGACTTGCCGGATCCGGTTCCACCGATGATGCCGATGGTCTGCCCTCTCATGGCGGCAAAGGAGATCTTGCTTAAGGAAGGCTCCTTAGCCCCGGCGTAGTAGAAATCCATATCCCTAAATTCCACTCTGGGGACAGAGACGGCCGGATCGGACTCAGCCCCCATTCTGCCTGGCCCTGCCTCCGCCTTACCGGTTCCGGAGGCTTCGTACTCCGCCTCCGCTCTGTCCCTTCCGGACTCCGGCCTGTTGCCGCCGTCCCCGGCTCCTGATCCTTCCCGCCGGTCCGCGCCATCCCTCCGGGCCTGTCCGCCCCGCTCCACGATACTGCTCTCCTGTGCAAAGATCCCGCTGATGCGGTTGGCGCAGGCCAGGGCCTTTGAGATATTGATGATGAGGTTTGCCAGCTTCACCAGCTCCACCAGAATCTGGGACATGTAGTTCACCAGAGCCACCACCTCTCCCTGGGTGATAATGCCCTCCTCCACCTGCCACGCCCCGGTCCACACAAGGACGATAATGGCGCCGTTGATGATCACATAGGTAACCGGGTTCATCAGGGCAGAGATCTTCCCCACAAACACCTGAAGCCGCACCAGCATGTCATTTTCCTGCCCGAACCTGGCGGCCTCGTCCTCCTGCCGGT
The DNA here is from genome assembly GCA_910585645.1 of uncultured Hungatella sp. Lineage (GTDB taxonomy): Bacteria > Bacillota > Clostridia > Lachnospirales > Lachnospiraceae > UBA3402. Next base: position 10,934 of record CAJUFP010000036.1, read on the forward strand.
TAAAAGCCCGCACCACCCTGGCGCCCAGAAGGTTTTCCCTGGTGGTCAGAAGCACCTGATCCAGCTGCCTCTGTACCTTCTTATATAAAGGCATGCTGATGAGCATTACGCCGAACACCACCACCGACAGAAGGGGGATGGCCGCCACAAAGATAAGCGCCGCCTTCACATTGATGGTGAAGGCCATGACCATAGCTCCGAACACGATAAACGGCGACCGAAGAAACAGCCGCAGGGTCAGGTTGATCCCCGCCTGCACCTGATTCACGTCGCTGGTCATGCGGGTCACCAGTGTGGATGTGCCCACAATGTCGATCTCTCTGTAGGAAAGGGAGTTAATATGACGAAACAGGTCATTTCTCAGCCTGGTTCCGATGCCCACCGCCGCCTTGGCCGAAAAATACTGGGCTGTCAGAGAGCAGGCCAGGCCCACCACCCCGAGAAGCACCAGGATCCCGCCCCGGCCCAGGATATACCCCATATCCCGGTTTTTGATGCCCACGTCAATGATCTGGGCCATGACCAGGGGAACCAACAGCTCAAAGCTGGCCTCCAGAAGCTTAAACAGCGGCCCCAGAATGCTCTCCAGCTTGTAGTCCCTAAAATATTTCATCAGGTTTTTCATTTGATGTCCTCCAGAAGCCTGTCAATGTCAACCTTTTTCCCGATGACCATCATGTGGTCGTCGGAGCGGATGATGTAGTCCGCCTGGGGCATCAGATTGGCCACCCCGTCCCGCTTGGTCCCCAGAATGCTTACGTGGTGTTTATTCCGGATGTCCGACTCCCGAAGGCTCTTGCCCACCCACTGGGGGAGAGGCGGCGTCTCGTAGATGGAGTATTCGTCCGTCAGCTCGATGTAGTCAAACACATGGTTGGCGCTGTAGCGCACCGCCATCTTCTCCGCAATATCCCGGTCCGGGTAGATCACCTCGTCCGCCCCGTTGCGCAAAAGGAACTTGGCGTGAATATCCCGGTTGGCCTTGCTGACCACATACCGTCCCCCCAGCTCCTTCACCATGCTGGTGATCTCCAGACTGCTCTGGAAGTTGGTGCCGATGCAGATAAAACAGATGTCAAAATTGTCGATGCCAAGGCTCCTTAACACGCTCTCATTGGTGCAGTCCCCGATCTTGGCGCTGACCACGTAGGGCAGCATCTCCTCCAGATTCTCCTCCACCTCATCCACGATCATGATCTGATTGCCCAGATCCGCCAGATTCTTGCACAGATGACGGCCAAACCGCCCTAACCCGATAATTAAAATTGATTTCATACTTTCCCCTTTCCTGCCCGTTTTCCCGGGCATCGTGGTACACCCGGAGGGTGTTTCCCCTTTCCTTTCCTAACCTACATTGATCCTCTCCACAGGGTTCTGTACCCTGACAAGCCTCTTCTGCTGGGTAAATGCCAGCGCAAATGACATGCTCCCGATCCTTCCGCAGTACATGAGAAGGGTCACCAGAAACTTTGACAGGGGCACCAGATCCCTGGTGATCCCTGTGGTCATCCCCGCCGTTCCGATAGCGGAGAACGTCTCAAACAGGGTGTCCGGCATGGACAGCGGCTGAATCCCCATGATAATCAGGGAGACCGTCAGCGCCAGAAACAGGTTGATCACGAACACGGAGCTGGCCTGCTTGATCACGTCGTCCTCCAGCCGCCGCCCCATGATGTTGACCCCGTAGGTCCTCTGGATGCTGGCATACACGTACAGAAGAAGCACCGCGATGGTGGTGGTCTTCACGCCCCCTGCCGTGGAGCCGGGGCTTCCCCCGATAAACATCAGCATAATGGTCAGAAACTTGCTGCCGTCGGTCAGCGCCCCTGTATCGATGGTGTTAAACCCTGCGGTCCTGGCCGTCACGGAGCTGAACATGGAGGTGAGAATCTTCCCGCTGACGCTCATGTCAGCCATCAGGTTGTCCCTCTCCAGAAGGTAGAACAGCCCGGCGCCGCCAAACACCAGCACCGTGGTCAGGATCAGCACAATCTTGGTCTGGAGAAGGTATTTGCGGACATGCAGTTTGTTTCTGCTTAAGTCGTCCCACACGATAAATCCCACGCCGCCGATGACGATCAGGGACATGATCACCAGGTTCACCAGCCAGTCGTCATAGTAGCCTGACAGGGAATTGTAGGGCGCCTGGTGGCCCATCAGGTCAAATCCCGCGTTGCAGAACGCGGACACCGCGTGGAAAACACTGTAGAAGATTCCTCTTGACAGCCCGTACTGGGGGACAAACCGTATGGCCAGAAGAATGGCTCCCGCCCCCTCAAAGATGGCCGTCCCCTTGATGATCTTCTTGGTCAGCCTGACGATGCCGCCGATCTGCAGGGCGCTGGTGGACTCCTGCATCAGCCCCCGCTCCTTAAGCCCGATCTTCCGCCGCAGAAGAATGGACAAAAACACGCCGATGGTAATAAACCCCAGACCGCCGATCTGGATCAGCGTGATGATCACGATCTGCCCCATAAGGCTCCACTGGGTCCAGGTGTCCGCCACCACAAGCCCTGTCACGCAGGACGCGCTGGTGGCCGTAAACAGAGCTCCCAAAAAATCCATGCCCTGCCTGCTCTTGCTGGCAATCGGCAGCATGAGAAGCAGCGTGCCCGCCATGATCAGCAGGAAAAATCCGAAGGCAATGTACTGAGTCTGGCTCAGTCCGCGCCTTCCTGCAGATTTTTCGCGGCTTTTCTTTTGTTTCATCGTTCTATTTCCCCCCTTGCATTGAATCAAGCATCAACCTTCATATTCCATGATCCCTAACATTTTCTCTATCTCATCCAGACTCACATCCTGTTCTTTCTGTTTCTCCTTTGTGTAATCTCCATATCCTACATCATACTGCTGCATAAATCTGACCATACCCACAGGACCTAATGCGTCACTCAATGCCTTTATCCCTACAGTCCGTATTTCTATTGGGTTATTTAAATTAACCTGCTTCATTCACATCGCCTCCCACGCAAATTTCAATGGATTCATCACTTTTGTTTTTAACTTCAGCTTTTCTGCCATCTTTATAAGTTTATCATCTGTTGTCAACATCACATCGGCCGTCTCTGCGATAGCAATGTGTATACTGTCAAAAGTACGTATCTTTGACTTGGACATGATCTCTTCTGAACGCCTTCTAATCTCTTCTGAATAAAGTATTTCCTCTTCTACGATCTCATAAAGCTGCTTTACTTTATGCTTTTTATATTCATCTCTCATTTTCTCTATTTCAAGTTCTAAAATATTGCTCCCAACGATTTTATACTCTCCAATCTGTCCCATCTTTAAAATAGTCAGGATCACTTCGCTTTCCAGATGGATTCTCTCCTGGGTCTGGTCATCAAATGGCCTGTTGTAACAGCAATTATCCAAGTAAATAATCATAAGCGCTCCTTCCTACCATGCATTTTATCGCATTCTCACCCTTTCTTCAACCCCCGGATCTTCTCAATCCCCCCAAATAAAAGGAACGCCCCCAGATCCACAAGCACCACGCTGGCCCCTGCCGGCGTGGAAAACGTATAGGACGCCATCATGCCCATACAAAAGCACACCACAGCCACTATCCCCGAAGACCACACCACGGCCCGGAAGCTTTTAAAGATCCGCATGGAAGTCAATGCCGGGAAAATGATCAGGCTTGAGATCATCATAGCCCCCATCATCTGCATCCCCAGCACAATGGTCACCGCCGTCAGCACTGCGATCAATATATTATACGTCGATACATTGACCCCGGTGGCCCTGGCAAAACTCTCGTCAAAGGTGACGGCAAAGATCCTGTCATAACAAAACACAAACAGAACCAGCACCACAGCCGAAAGCCCGGCGCACAGCTTTACGTCCCCTGGGCTCATGGCCAAAATGCTGCCGAACATGTAGCTGCTCACATCCGTGGTCATCCCTGTTGTCAGAGATGTGGCCACAATGCCCGCCGCAAGGGAGCTGGCTGATATCATGGCAATGGCCGCGTCGCTTTTCATCTTCCCGTTCTCCGTGATGCGTAGAAGGAAAAAAGCCGCCAATACCACCACCGGCACAGACACTCCAAGGGGCGCCCAGCCCGCTGCCACCGCTATGGACAGGGCTCCGAAGGACACGTGGGACAGCCCGTCCCCGATCATGGAATACCTTCTAAGCACCAGGCTGACCCCCAAAAGAGCCGCGCACAGAGAGATCAGGATCCCTCCCGCCAGAGCCCGCACCAAAAACGGGTAGGACAACATTTCCGCGATCATATTCACACCTCCCCGACTCCCAAAAATTCCCGGCCCGCCCGGGTCTTTCTATAATCCTGGGCCTTCCCGTAAAAAAGGACCTTCTGCTGAAGGTGGAGTATCTTATCCGCCTGCCCCACCATGTTGGCCACATCATGAGTGACCATAATAATGGCCACTCCCTCCTCCCGGTTCAGCCGTTTGATAAACCCATAAAAATCCTGAATCGCCTGAGGGTCCAGCCCTGTCACCGGCTCGTCCAATATCAGCATCTTTCCCGCCGCGCACAGAGCCCTGGCAATAAGGACCCGCTGCTGCTGCCCCCCGGAAAGCTCCCGAAAGCACCGCCCCTTAAGATCCAGGATCCCAAGCCGTTCCATGGCCCGCTCTGCCATCTCCTTTTCCTGTCCGGAATAGAAAAACCGTCTTCCCCTTCTGCTCAATGCCCCGGACAGCACCACTTCCCGGACCGTGGCCGGAAAATCCTTCTGGGCAGCGGTTTGCTGGGGAAGATAGCCGATGCCGGTCTTCTTAAGCTCATCCGCCATCTGGATCGTTCCCCCTGTAGGGGCCAGAAGGCCCAAAAGCCCTTTCACCAGGGTGCTCTTCCCCGCCCCGTTGGCTCCCACCACGCACAGGTAGTCGCCCTCCTCCACCTCCATGGTCAGATCCACAACCGCGTCATGGTGCTCATATCCAAAATCCACGTGACTGCATGTGATCAATGCGCTCATTCATCCAATCCTTTTCTCAAATTCTCCACATTCTGCTTCATCAGTTCCACATAGGTAACCCCGGACTCAAACTCCCGCCTGGTAACATTGTGGCAGGAATGGAGAAGCAAAGGCACAGCCCCGGTCTCCTCCCCGATGATCTCCGACACCCGGCGGCTGCTAAGCTCCAGATAGTAGACTGCCGGGATCTTTTCCTCCCTCACCTTGTCGATCAGGTAGGCAATGGTTTTGGCGCTGGGCTCTGTGTCCGCGCTACACCCGGTAAACGCCGCCCGATAAGAAAATCCGTACTCATCTGCCAGATAGCGGAAAGGGAACTTATCCCCCACAACGATCATATTTCGCTTGCGGTCTTTGGCTACCTGCAAAAATCCCCGGTGGATCTCCATAAGCTGATCCTGAAATGCTTCTCGCCCCATTCTGTACTGCTCCTCATGGGCCGGATCCTTTTGGGAAAGGGTCTCCTGGATCACCTGGGCAAACACCATGGCATTGACAGGAGATGTCCAGATATGCTCATCATACTCGATCTCCATCTCATGGCCGTCGTGATCGTCGCCAAACACAGTCCCGCTCCCGTCCGGACCGTCGCCGGACAGCATCTCCCCGTCCTGCTCCTCATGCCCATGTCCGCCGTGGCTCCCATGTCCACGGCTGTTTTCCTCCATCCCCTCCACCAGTGCTTCCTCCACAGCGTCCACATAGTCCATCATGCACACCACGGTCATATCCCTTCGGTCCACCGCCTCCAGCGCCTGGCTGACCCAGTGTTCCATGGCCCCGCCGTTGCAGATCAGCACATCCGCTTCCTGGAGCTTTCTCATATCCGCCGGCGTCGGCTCAAAAGAGTGGCTGTCCATCCCCGCCGGGACGATCAACTCCAGCTCCACCAGATCCCCGGCGATCTGTCTCGTAAAATCATAGTAGGGAAACAGCGTGGCCGCCACCCGAAGGCGCTCCCCGCCCTGGCCGGCAGAATTCCCCTGCCGCCCCGTCTGCGGATCTTCACAGCCGTAACTGTCTGCCTCCGGCTGCCCGCGCCTCAAAGCCGTCCAGGAATCCCCCGGCTGCCCTTTGCACCCTGCAAACGCCAGGCTTCCGGCCAAAATCCCCCAAAGTACCGCCGTCCTTTTTGTCACTGTCTCCGCTTCCCTTCCATGGTCTGAGCCACAATATCTTTCATCATGTCATAGGAAAGCATCCCCGACGCGTAGCCGAACACATTGCCCTCCTTGTCGATCATAAACGTAGTTGGGAAGGAGTAGATCCCGTACTCCTGGAACAGTCCGCCGTCTGTATCCATCAGCACAGGATAGGTGTATCCGTTTGCCTCCAAAAACGCCTCGATGCCCTCCCGGGACTTTTCATTTCCCATGTTCGGACCTGCCACCCCCAGGACAATAAGGGCCTCATCCCCCTCTGTGGCCGACTCCTCATACAGCTTCTGGATGTCCGGCATCTCCGCCTTGCAGGGCGGACACCAGGTAGCCCAGAAATTTAAGAACACCGTCTTTCCCTTGTAATCTTCCAGCCTGTGGACATTTCCAAACTGATCCTCCAGTTCAAAGCCCGGGGCAGGGATCTGATTCTCTCCGGAATCCGGATCGGTTTTTCCCGGATCTTCGGACCCGCTCTCTTTATCAGACTCCTGATCCCCATGCGCTGTCCCGGCGTCTGTCTTCCCTTCGTCCGCCGTCCCCTTTTGGGACTCCGAAACGCTGACCTCTCGGCCGCCTTTTTCTCCGGTCCCTGTGTCCTCGCCGGCCTGATCCCCATCCTCTGCCTCCGGTCCAGTCCCGGATCCTGCCTGCTGATCACTGTCCCCATTATCTGCCATTTTGCCGTCAATTGCCCCGTCACTTCCTTGCTCTGCCTCCGACTGTGTGCCGGAAGGGGTAAACTGGGACAGATACCCGGTGATCCCATTCATCTTCCCGGTAAACATCAAAAGCCCCAGGACCACCAAAAGCGCGCCGCCGATCTTTACCGTGTACCGCACCACCCCCATATGCTTCTTAAACAGTTCAAGCAGAGTGGTAGTAAAAAATCCGGCCGCCAGAAAAGGCAGAATAAACCCCAGGGTGTACACGCCGATCAGCACAAATCCAGCCGTTCGGGTGCTGGCAGAAGCCGCCATGAGAAGCACGCTTGCCAGGGCCGGACCTACGCAGGGCGTCCAGGCAAAGCTGAACGTAAATCCCATGACAAAAGCCACCCAGGGGGACATGGCCACCTGATCAAGGCGAAACGGCAGCCTCCTCTCCTTCCCCAGAATCCCGGATTGGCCCAACAGCCCCAGCTGGTACAGCCCGAACAGCGCCACCACAATGCCTCCAAGCCTCGCGAACATCACCTGATTGCTCCTGAAAAAAGAGCCCACGGCGTTTACCCCCATCCCCAGAAGGAAAAACGCGAAGCTGACGCCAACCACAAAGCAGACCGTGTGAACCATCACCTTGCTCCGCTTATAATAAATCCTCCCATCCTCCCCCTTTGCTGCCGTTCCTCCGGAAAGGTATCCGATATAAAGGGGCAGAATCGGCAGCACACAGGGCGAAAAGAAGCTTAAAATTCCCTGCAAAAATACCGTAATCGCAGGTACGCTGACCTCCAATGAAAATCCCATATTTTTCTAACCTCCGTCTGCGCAAAAAACCCGGGGCCTACAAAAGTCCCAGGTTCTCCATGGCGTATTCAATGCCGTCCTCCTCGACGGTCTTTGTCACAAATGTAGCGTACTCCTCCAGCACCTTGTCATGCTTTCCCATAAGGACAGCGTTTTTGGCATACTGAAAGCAGGCCAGATCATTGCTGCTGTCCCCAAACACCCAGGCGTCCTCCCTTAACATCCCCAGTTCCTTCAATACCCGGTCAATCGCCATGGCCTTGTCGTGGCCCTTTGGCACGCACTCATAAAAGCCGCCGCCCCGGTCAATGACCTGAAAATCCGGAGCCAGAAAGTCAAAAAAGCCTTCCCGGTCGCTCTTTTCATCGGCGCTGACGCAGAACTTGTCAAACTCGTAATCGTCATCATCCCAGTCATGGGGACTGGCGTTTCCGTGTTCTTCCATAGCCTTTTTCAGGTCCCTGATAAGCGGAATCCGGGAATACCCCTTTCTGAAATAACAATTGTCCGCTCCCTCCAAAACCCCGTCAAGGTCAAAATCCACGATCGCCTTTTTGATGGCAAGGCCTCTCTCATGGCCAATGCTTTTCTGGTAGATCACCTTGCCCTTAAGCCAAAGCTGAGTCCCGCACCCGCACAGATACCCGTCGGCCTCCAAAGACGGCAGGACCGCCTTCATGCTGCCCATGGTCCTGCCTGTGTTGATGAACACCAGATTGCCCGCCTGCCTTGTCCTGGCAATGGCCTTTTCGGCGCTCTTTGGCATAACCCCTGTGATCTCGCTGACCAGGGTGCCGTCTATGTCAAAAAACAGTGCCTTTCTGCCCATGATCCCTTAACTTTCCGCAACTGCGTTGTCCGCGATGAACTGCACTACCTTCATCCTCAGAGCCGACTCATTGACCATGTCCTCGCCCGCGTTCTCAATAAGGTCTTCCACAGTCTCAAATCCGTTGGATGTGGCCAGTTCTTCCCTGTCCTTATCCTCAACCACCAGATTCTCTGCCTGAGCGATGGCCTCCACCACGGCCCGGATCTTGCACTCTTCCTGGGACATCTCCTTAAGCCACGGCTCAAACTCTTCCTTGGTCATGCCGAAAAAGCTGGTGATGACAGTATCCGTGTCAACGCCGTACATCTGGGCCATGTCCTCGCAGCTCTTGTACTGCTCGTCATAGTAAGCCTGAACCGCCTGATCGGAAACATTGACCTCACTGCTTTTTACCACAGTCTGCAAAACCTCCGCCATCATCTGGTTCTCCGCGTTGAGCCTGGCCATCTCCTCCAGATCTTCCCTGAGAGCCTTCCTGTACTCGTCCACTGTAGCAAAATCCGTGTTGGCTTTGATGAACTCATCATTCAGCTCAGACTCCACAGACTCCTGAACCTTGTTCACCGTCACCTCAAACACCACGGCCTGGCCCGCCAGGTCCTCGCTTGGGTACCCCTCCGGAAATGTCAGATCCAGATCGATCTTCTGCCCGGCCTTTGTGCCCACCAGGCCCTCCTCAAACCCTTCGATAAAGGTCTGTGAGCCAAGTGTTAAGTCGTATCCGCTTGCCGTGCCTCCGTCAAAAGCCACGCCGTCCTTCTTTCCCACATAGTCAATATTTACGATATCCCCGTTCTTCGCCTCCCGGTCAACCTCCGCGATGGTGGGGTTCGCGTTAACCAGAGCCGTAAGCTGCTCCTCCACATCCTCGTCAGTCACCTCCTGGGACACCGGCGTGTAGGACACCCCCTTGTACTGGCCCAGGGTCACCACCTGGCCCGGATCCATAGACAGAGAGCTTACCTCCCCCTCTGATCCCGACTCCTGAACAGCCGTGGTAGACTCTGCCGGAGAATCGGTCTTTGCTGAACAACCGGATACCAACACTGCCGCCATCAGACCGCAGATGCTAACTTTTAAGCTTTTTTTCATGTTCCATCCCTTTTCTTTCCATATTAATAAATTTGATCGATTGTGACCCGGACTCTGTCACAGACCTTTCGCCTGCGCAAAATCCCCATATGGCCCAACGGCCCAGGACAGAGTATAGCACATCCTGGGCTTAAAGAAAAGGAAATCTTTTAAATTCACAAAAAGTTCAGAAAATTGATATATAATTGAGTGAGCAAATGACTCCCTCAAACGCCCCTATCCCCCAATAACTCCCTGCTGTCCAACATAAGCGTAAAAGGCCCGTCATTGACAAGCTCCACCTCCATATACGCCCCAAACACTCCCTGCTCCACCTTATCCGCGTGCAGCCGACACCTCTCAATCGCATGTTCATACAGAGCCTTTGCCCGATCCGGCGCTCCGGCCTTTGTGAAGCTGGGGCGGTTTCCTTTTTTGCAGTCCGCATAGAGGGTAAACTGGCTGACCACCAAAATCTCCCCTCCCACGTCCGCCAGCGACCGGTTGGTCTTCCCGTTGTCATCCTGGAAGATCCGCAGCCTGCAGATCTTGTCCATCATCCGGTCCGCGGTCTCCTCCGTATCCTCCTGCTCCGCTCCTAAAAAGAGCAGATACCCCGGCCCGATGGCCCCTACAACCCGCCCCTCCACAGACACGTTAGCCTCTTTCACTCTCTGCAAAACCACTCTCATCCCGAACCCTCTCCTTTCCCTGTGTCTATCTAAGCAGCTCCCTCAGATATTCCAAAAGACTCTCCGTCCCCTCCTCCCGGTACAAGATCTCTCTGGCCAGGAGGGGATCATCCGTGATCACATTGTCCACTGCCAGGACGCGCATCCGCTCCAGCTCCGCCTTGTCATTGACCGTCCACGCGTGAACGCTCTTTCCCTCCTGATGAGCCAGCCTCACCAGCTTTTCACTGACAAACCCGGACCGGATGCTGATGATGTCAATATCATCATTTCTATAATAAGCCCCGTAAGCCGCCGGGATAATATACCCTGTGCGGATCTGGGGATTTCTTTCCTTTATCTGCCTTAAATAAGCCAAGCTGACGCAGGTAATGACGCACTGATCCTCCATCTCATAGGCCTCCACCAACCGGCACACCTTCTCGGGAAGCCCGCTGTCAGCTCCCACATACTTGATCTCAATATTCAGGTTGAGACGCCCTTTGGCGTACTCCATCACTTCCTCCAGGGAAGGGATCCGCTCCCCCTCATACGCCCCGGAAAACCATGAGCCCGCGTCCACATTCAGAAGCTCCTGAAATGTCATATCTTTAATATTTCTGTTTACGCCTGCGATTCGGCGCAGATTCTCGTCGTGGCACACCACTGCCACCCCGTCCTTTGTCTCCTGCACATCGATCTCCGCCCAGTCCGCCATCTCCTCCACCGCCGCCAAAAGAGCTGCCATGGTATTTTCCGGAGCTGACAAAGAGCTTCCCCGGTGGGCTGTGATCTCGGTCCTCACCACCACGGAACTTGCCAGAAATGTGCCGTTGACCGCCCCGTCCACCATGCCCATCCCTGTGACGATGCCCGCAGCGCTTAAAAATACCAGCCCGTTTTTCCGACCAAGAAACCCGGTCCCTGTGTCAAAAAAATGGCGCCTTCCCACCTGATTCTTTCCGTACCGGTAATACTGCACCGTCAGGTCCGCAAAATAAAACAGACTTGCCGCCCCGCTGGCCAAAAACATGATGATTCCCTCCGCCCACTGGGACGCCTGTATGAGAAAGGAAAACTGCAGATCCCGCCGCACAAAAACCACCGTAACGCTGGCCATGACAAACACCATAGCCAGATAGCACGCCAATGCCGCCGCCATGATAAGGATCTGGGGGATCACCACCCGTGCCACAATCCGCCCCCATCTGCCCCTCAAAAGCTCCGCGCTGTCCCTTCTGCCATCCCTGTAAGCTCTCTGCTCCACCATACATCCGTGAAACACAAAATAGGAGGGAATCACCCCAAACACACAGGTACACACAAAAAGAAATGCCCCGCCCTTTAAAAAAGGATTCCCGGACATTTCCTCTATGACAAAATTTACCGGCTTTACATGGGTCAGGGTCCGGTAGAGATAAACCAGGTTCATGAGAAAGAAATCCGCCGCCGCAACCGCAAAAAGCCGGAAATTCTTTCTCTCCAGCTGTTCCTTTGTATTCCTAAGGCCCTCCAGAAATATCCGCCAGGCCGGCATTTTCAGAGAATACACAGCCCTGGAGCAGGCAGACGTCAATCCCCCTGCCTCCACCATCACAAGCCCGAGACCCAGGGCCATAAGCGCCAAGACCACAGGAATGGTCCATGGACAGGCAAGCACCCGCCCGGCGTTCTCCACAGTCAGATAGCTGTATCCCGCCCGGCCCAGAGAAAACCGCATACCGGCCCCCAGCAGCTGCACGTACGCGCTGGCTGCCGTCAGCCGGTATCCTGCCAAAAACAACAGCAGATTTCTGCCGTTAAACCGGATAAGTTCTCCTGTGTCATGTAATGATCGCCTCATTGATGTCCATCCCCGCTGGTTTTCTCTGACTGTTCCACTCCAGAATATCCTGATTCAGCGAATACATCTTCGCGTCCAGCATATCCACCATATCCGCGCAGGCCTTCAGCTCCTGCTGTAAATAGGCCGGGCCTTCGCCCTCGAACTTATAGTAGATCTTGTGCTCTAAACTGGCCCAGAAATCCATGGCAACGGTCCGTATCTGAACCTCCACCTTGGTCTCCACCGGGCCGTCCGACAGATACACTGGAATGGTGATCACCATGTGGTAACTTTTATAGCCGTTTGGCTTTGGATTTTTAATGTAGTCCTTCACATACAGGACCGTCACGTCCCTCTGCCTGGATATCATATCAGCGATCTGATAGATATCCGAGGTAAAGGAACAGATGATGCGTATCCCGGCGATATCGCTCAGCTTTTCCGTCATGTTGGAAATGGTCACCTCGTACTTGTGGCGCTTCATCTTTTTGACGATGCTCTCCGCCGTCTTCAGCCGGGATTTTACATGCTCTATAGGCGTGTAATTGTAAATGTGGACAAACTCGTTGTTGAGGATCTCGATTTTTACGTTGATCTCCTTTAACGCCGAGCTGTACAAAAACATTAAGGAATTCCACTGTTCCAGCTGGTCGTAGGTTTTTGGGATATGTTTCATAGTATCCCTCCTTCAATGCCTAAAGTTTTAACCCTTTCAGCAGCGCGCCCAGACCTGTGGAGACTTCTCCAGAACTCCGGTACTCAAAATGGGAAGATCCCTGGGACTCCTCCTCTTCCTTTGCCTCCAGCCCCTTCATGGTCAGGCTGATCTTGCCGTTTTCTACGGAACGGATCTTTACTTTCACCTGCTGTCCTTCTTTCAGGACCACGCCGGGATGCTTGATCCTCTGGCTGCTGATCTGGGAAACGTGGATCAGGCCGGACACGCCGCCCTCTAAATTTACAAACGCGCCGTAATCTTTCAGGCTGTCTACCGTACCCTCCACAATATCGCCTGCCTTGTAGGACGCGATCTTTTTCTGGCGCTCCTCATCCCGGCGTGCCTTCAAATACTCTCTGGCGGAGAGCACAAGACGCTTCTTCTCCGGGTCCGCGGTAATGACATAGGTTTCAATATATTTGCCAACCCAGTCCTCCAGCTTCTCCACATACTCCAGGGCGATCTGGGATGCCGGGATAAATGCCTGGGTATCATTTACGTACGCGATGGCTCCGCCTTTTACGATCTCCTTGATCTTTACCTTCACCACGGTCTTATCCGCCATCATCTGACGAAATTCCTGCCATTTTTCCGCGTCCGGGTTCTCCTCGGATACGTAGGTCTGGCTGCTGCGCTCATCAAACGCCTTGTAGGATTCCTCCAGCTCGGCGGCATAGTCGGCCATGGACTCAGCCGGGGCTGCCTGGGGCTCCATGGAGGCAGCAGGATCGACTGCGGCCGGGGTCTCCTGGGTCTCCTGGCTCAATGGGGTTTCGGTGGTTTGTACTTCTTCGTTTCTTAATTCTTCGCTCATGTTATTGGGCCTCCCTGTAGTTATTTTTTGAGTGTAGGGGTGAGGGTGAGGTGGGATGGATGGGGGCATTTTGGAGCCTGCTAATGGCTGCGGGGGGAGAAACGATTTATTTATGTTGCTGTCGCTTTTCCTGGGGGAAATGCTTTTCTTGCTCGCTGGGGTTCTCTCACGCTTTCCTGAACGCAACGCTTCTCTTGCTTGCTGGGGATCGCTCACGATTTCCTCAACTAACGATTTTCTCGCTCACTGGGGATCGCTCATGCTTTCCTCTGCTAACGCTTTTTTCGCTCGCTGGAGCTCGCTCACGCTTTCCTCTGCTGACGCTTTTCTTGCTCGCTGGGGCTCGCTCACGCTTTCCTCAACTAACGATTTTCTCGCTCGCTGGGGCTCGCTCATACTTTCCTCAGCTAACGCTTTTCTTGCTCGCTGGAGCTCGCTCACGCTTTCCTCAACTAACGCTTCTCTTGCTCGCTGGGGCTCGCTCACGCTTTCCTCTGCTAATGCTTTTCTTGCTCGCTGGGGCTCGCCCACGATTTCCTCAGCTGACGATTTTCTCGCTCGCTGGAGCTCGCTCACGCCTTTCTTCAGCTAACGCTTTTCTCGCTCGCTGGGGCTCGCTCACGCTTTCCTCAGCTGACGCTTTTCTTGCTCGCTGGGGCTCGCTCACGCTTTCCTCAGCTGACGCTTTTCTCGCTCGCTAAAGCTCGCTTGAAGCGGATCGCTTCGCGCTCCGGTTGCGTGGCTGCTCGCTTCGCATTGCATTTTTTCAAGGTTGTCGCTGCCTCGGCCCCGCAGTGCGCGCTCGATTCCGCTCCGCTCCATCTCGCTCACGGGCTTCGCCCTATGAAGAATCATAGATAAAAATCTGCTTACGTGCCAGCACGACGCATATTTTTATCTATGATTCTTCGCACTGCTCATTGCCTACCTGTACATTATACTACATCTCCCCCCAATCTACCTAATTATTTTTATAGTTTTCTTAAAAAAAATGTGCTATGATATTTCTATCGGCTTTATGAGGGGTATTTGGTGATGGAATGTTGCCTGGGCGGATCTTGTTTTTGCTTGGCGGGGTGTTTCTTCTGGCGGGGTTCAGATTAGCCGGCATTCTGGTGAGGCCCTGAAAAACCGGGTCTCTCCCCTATAACAAAGATTTGCTTCGCCGGGAGAAACACTCCGCCAGGCCTGCGACAACTTACGTTACATAATCTATATTACACAACCCATATCACACAACCAACATTTCCCAAACCACGTTTCACCCCCAACACCAAATAAATAAAAAAGAAAGAAGTGACCACCCACATGAACGATCTCATTGACCTTCACACCCACACCATCGCCTGCGGCCATGCCTACAATACCCTGTATGAAATGGTAAAATCCGCGGCTGACCACCACATCGCCCTCTTCGGTTCCAGCGATCACGGCCCTACAATTCCCGGAAGCTGCCAGGAAATCTATTTTGCTAACTTTAAAGTGATCCCAAGGCACCTTTTCGGGATCCGCCTTCTTATGGGCTGTGAACTCAACATCATAGACTACGAAGGCCATGTGGACTTAAAGGAAACCACCCAGTCCCGGCTGGATTACGGTATCGCAAGCCTCCATGTCCCCTGCTGTACACCCGGATCCACCGCGGAGAACACGAACGCCTACCTGGGCGTTATGAAAAATCCCTATGTCCAGATCATCGGCCATCCCGATGACAGCCGTTACCCTGTTGACTATGATACCTTAGTATCTGCCGCAGCCGAGCATCACAAGCTTCTGGAAGTCAACTCCAGCTCCCTCCACCCCCAATCCCCCAGAAAAGGGGCAAAAGAACACTACCTTGAAATGTTAAACCTCTGTGTCCGCTACAACACACCTATTATAATAGGAAGCGACGCCCATTGCGAGGCGGACGCCGGCAACCACAGGCGGGCCATTGAACTTCTGGAGGAGATCCATTTCCCACAGCAGCTGATCATCAACACCCACGTGGAAAAACTGATCCCTTACATCCCCGCCTTGTCAGACTGGCAGCCAAACAGCTCTACATCTCCAACCTGAAAACAGACCTGGACGTGCCCCAGCTCCACCGCTCCCCTCCCACCCCCACAGGCCGGACGCCGCAGAAACATGCCGGACAAATGCCCCGGCTGCGGGGAAAAAAACCTGCCGGAAGATCTCAGACGCTCCGAGGCTCCGGCTTCTACCACCTGATTCCTCAGAGTCTGAAGCTTCTGGAAATCAGCTGCCACAAAGGCCATTATATGTCCCGGGCCGCCAAAAAATTCATACGGACCGCAAACATTGTACATGGAAATTATGTAACCGTTTAACCCTGCCGCCAGTCTACGTCAGAACTGTTCAGATCCCTTTAAACCATCGCACTGCACCAACCGTTCAGATAATTCTTAAACTGTTACAACTACACCCACCTTGGATAAAAATGGTTCCCCAAACAATCTTGACACAGAGATGCCTCTCTGATACTATATAATAATAACAATTATTATTTTTATTTCTACGGGAGGCTGCCATGAAAACATTAAAATACAGCAGACAGCGCGAAAGCATAAAAGCCTGTCTCATGGGCCGCCGGGACCACCCTACTGCAGATGATGTATATCTAAGTATCCGCCAGGAATACCCCAACATCAGCCTGGGAACCGTGTACAGGAACTTAAACCTTCTGGTAGAACTTGGCGAGGCACAGAAACTAAGCTTTGGGTGCGGGCCGGACCGCTTTGACGCTGACCTGATCCCCCACTACCATTTTGTTTGCAGGGCATGCGGCATGGTTATGGACCTGCCCCTGAAACCATTCTCAGAACTGGACCAAAAAGCCCAGCAGTGCTGCGACGGGGCTATTGACAGCCATCTGATCTGTTTTTACGGCCTGTGCAGGCAGTGCTGCGCCTCAAAAGAAAAGACAGACAGAGCCACTCCTGAACCATTTGCCAAGCTAAGACATTGACAAAAACGATTGAAAGAATTTGGTTGAAAAGTTTTCTCGATAAGTGTTGACAAACAGTTTTTCCTGTGATAGAGTAATGTCAGTAACAATTACTATTATTGTTATTTACAACAAGAGTATTGAAATCTTATATAAAGAAAAGGAGACGTTATTATGAAGAAATGGGTTTGTACAGTATGCGGTTACGTTCATGAGGGAGATACTCCTCCGGCAGAGTGCCCACAGTGCCACGTTCCGGCTTCCAAGTTCGAGGAGCAGAAAGGCGAGATGACATGGGCTGCAGAGCATGTAGTAGGCGTTGCCCAGGGCGTTTCCGAGGACATTCTGGCTGACCTTAGAGCGAACTTTGAGGGCGAGTGTACGGAGGTTGGTATGTACCTTGCCATGGCGAGAGTCGCTCACAGAGAAGGCTATCCTGAGATCGGTCTGTACTGGGAGAAAGCAGCTTACGAGGAGGCAGAGCACGCCGCTAAGTTTGCTGAGCTTCTGGGCGAGTGCGTAAGCCCCTCCACCAAGGAGAACCTGGAGAAGAGGGTTGCCGCTGAGAACGGCGCTACCGCAGGTAAGTTCGATCTGGCTAAGAGAGCAAAAGCCGCTAACCTGGACGCGATCCACGACACGGTTCATGAGATGGCCCGCGACGAGGCGAGACACGGCAAGGCATTTGCAGGCCTGCTTAAGAGATACTTTGGTTAATCAAAGTACCGGATTTTAAAGGATTTTGAAGATAAAGGGGATGAGCCAGAGATGGTTTGTTCCCTTTTTGAACATTGTATGATTATCATTAAAAATGTTCCTTGTAAAGAATGTGAACAATGTGGAGAACAATAGTATTCCAATAAAGTTGCAAAACAGCTTATGCAGGAAATAGCCATTATTGATTATTCAAAAGCCGCGTAACCATATCATGTAATAACAGGCAGCAGCATTTCTATATCTATAATGCCACTGTCTGTTACATTATTGTTTCTTTGCGTTTTTATTTTAAATAGTATTTGGCACTGTTGGCAATCCAATTAGATTCTGCCGACTTTATAAAGCAAAATCATGCCCTCAATTTTCTCAATTGTGGATGGTGTTTCCGAGACGGCGCTCTGCTAATCTGCCGCTCTCTCCTCCAGATAACCGATTACCTGAAGCAAAGAATCAAACAATGCTTCTGCCATACCTTCATACTCTTTTCCGGGCCTTTTCATATCCGGTACGCAGATCACCGGGATATGAGCCGAATATGCCGCCTGGATCCCCGCCTCGCTGTCCTCCAGAACCAGACACTCATCAGGCAATCTTCCGGCCTTTTCACAGGCCTTCAGGAAAATGTCAGGGTTCGGTTTCCCTCTTTCGATATCTGTTCCAAAGACCATCTTCTCAAAGAAATCCTCTATGTAATGGGCCTTCAATACTCCCACAGCTCTGTCCTTTGTGCTGGACGTAGCCAGGACCATGTGGTATCCATGGATTCTCAGATACTCTAAAAGCTCCTTAACCCCCACCTTTAGGTCCACCCCGCCGCTCATGTACTCCCTCTCCCGCTCTTTAACCCATGACAGACCTTCTTCCAGAGTGATCGGCAGACGAAAACCTTCTATGAGAGATGTCATATTTCCCACACCGGTCTTTCCGCTGTAATTTTGAGCATACTCTTCCACCGTAAATCTGTGGCCATAAATCTCAAGCAGATCCCGATAGAGCCTGTAGGAGATCTTCTCGCTGTCGATCAACAGACCGTCCAGGTCAAATATCACCGTATTTATCATCTCTTATCAACCTCCTTGTTTTATTTTGCCATTTATCACGCTCACCGTCAAGTCCTAAAAACCATTCCTTAAATAACCGTTCTCCCTTGCTGACGCGCCCTACCACCAAAACACCGGCCCGCCCACTCCTTTCTGATACCAGGCGATCTCCCCCTTTCCCACATCCAGCAGCTGGCAAAGCTCCCTGACCTGTATGATCTTTCTGTCCGTATTGGAGGAGGTTCCGATCCAAAATAAATTCCCATTGATCACAAGCGCTTTAGGCGAACCGCGAAAATATCCGTCCTTTGCGTAAGCCAGCCTTTCATCCTTGGTAAGCCACTTCATACCGCTTTCTTCCAGCCTGCCCCAACCTTTTTCATAGTATGTAAGAATATACCTCACTGTCCGCTCCATGGCATCTGTTATATTTCTGACTTCCGCCTGCCTGCCGCCTAGTATAACATAATTTTTCTCGCTGCATTCCTCAGCCTTAAAAGGGCAGGCATCCGCTTTTGGTGCCGGCTCCCCAGATGCATCCGGCGTGAAAAGAGAAACAAACTCCCTTAACATCCCGTCCAGAGAAGGCTCCCCGCTTTCTTCGCCTTTTCCCCCGTATACCTCTTCCATCTGCTTCATCAAAGCGTGATACCAGTCGCTCCTTTTAAACAGATTGGAATTAATTTCTCCGTACTTCTCTCTGTGCAGCTCCACATAACGCGCCATGATCCTGGAGAAATATAGAATTCCTTTTAAAAGCTGCTCTTCCACATCTTCCGGGGTACTGTGAAAGCCGGAAAAATCTGACGAAAATCCATTAAGCAGGCTAACCAGCGCCGCTGTAAAATACCATTTCCCGTTTCTCACCACAGTAAGCACTTCCGGCCCTTCGCCTTTCAATTGCTTCCTGACCTTCTCATATCTTCTTGCCAGCTGGTCCGCGAACCACACCCCGCCGTAAAAAGATTGAAATACCTGTCCCTCCCGGGCCTCTCCCGCATCCGTCCAGGCGTCCACAAACACATCCCTTTGTACAAATCGGCATGCTCCGCTATCGTCAATCTGAAACTTTAAAAGCTCGTTGGCCCCCTTGCTCCTGGCTTCCCCCGGCTCTCCCGCGCAGGCCTTCCTGGCCCTGGCAAAAGAGATCAGCTCCATCTGATGTTTCTTAAAGGTCCCTTCCCCTCTCCGCACCAGACAGAAATCCGCCTCCCCTGTTTTCACAGCCCGTTCCAGATAGGAAGCCAGTTTTATCATAAACGGAGTGGTAAATACAATATCCTCGATCTTAACAGGTTTCTGCCTGTTAAGAGCCACGCTGATCTCCTTTGCAAGGCTTCCCCCAGTCTCCGTTTCTTCCCCGTGTACATAGATCACTCTCACAAGGACCTGAGCCTTTTTGGAATTATTCAGCGTCCTTTCCAGATAAGCCTTGTCATCAGCATTTGTACATTCCTCCAGTCGATACTCCGTGTCAAAAAAATATTTGGCAGACGCGGTTATGGTCTGGGCCCCGTTGATCACCGAAAACAAAAGCTCTTTTCCAGGCTTCCGGCGGTCCAGCACCAATGTCTCCAGACTTTTCAGATTCAGGCCGCGGTTCTTAGACAGGATGGTAATACCATTATTTTTATACCAGAAATGTTCCGGCTCCTCCTCCAAGGTTTTACAGATGGCCTGGTCCACCCCCATCATCTCATTGATTCCAAAACGGACATTGTCCCGAAACAGCTGATCGCCGATCAGATTGTATATGTCCACCAGCTGAATCAACTCAACGCTAAAAACCAGCCCGTGCAAATCTTCTTCTTTGGGCTCTGCCTCTCTCTCCTTTCCCCCAGGTTCTATATTCATACGCCCGGAAACAGGCGGCATCTGCATGATCTCATACCGCTTTAAGCCGGTCAGCCTTACGTCCTCATCCCTATCCTTCTGGTCAAGAACATATGTATACTGGAGCGGCAAGTTTTTTCCGGCTTTCCCTGCCTTAACCGCGGCGTTTACCCTGGCCTTCGCTGTTTTGGAAAAGCTTTTTTCCAGCTGGATCCGTTCTCTCATATCCTGGGCGAAAAAGATAACGTGAATCTTCTCCGTCTCCGGATCGTTTGCCATAAGCTCCGTCTGTTCCACTATGCCGTCAAAAAGCTTTTTCCTGTCCTTTTTGTACGCCGCCAGAATCAGCTTCTCCCCGCCCTCAATCTTTAATGCTTTTGAATTCGCCACATAATCCCGGTCCCCGCAGGCCAGCTTCCCAAGCTGCTCCCAGGCCTCCTCGTCCTCCCACCACTCATCATCCGTATCCGCTTCCTGATTCCTCAGCACCTGGTTGATGTGATCTCTAAAGGCCTCGCACCGGCTTGTCCTCTCACTTTTTAACTGAACCATCCTTTGTCCTCCATTATATCTGCAGTGATTTACACGAAAACTCCCCAACATGATGTTCTTCAACTTCATCAGAAAAATACTGAACAAGCTGATTATACTGTTCTATAACCTCTTTTAAAACATTCTCCTCCAGCACACGATCACCAGTCTTCTTATGTTCTTCGATATATTGCATAAACTCGATCATCCCCTGGCGGTAATGGGCAACCCGGCGCTCAATATGAACCAGAATCTCATCGATCTGACTGCTTCTCCTGTGCTCTATGGCATAATCGAGATAATAGATCAATTCCTTTTCCAGCTGTCTCAAGATATGGTTCAGCTCATGCTCACAGGTAAATTCCTCTGTATTCAGCCTTTTGCTTTTGCCGCTTAACTCTTTCACCAGGTTGATGATCTCCGGATAGACGCTTCCGGTGTGAATTCCAAACAGCTGATTTAATTCCTGCCGGATAAGGGCCTTGGCTTCCTTTGGAATCCGGATTCCGCAGAACATGTATTCCGGCAGATCCTCCGGTTCCTCCCCCGGAAAAAGGATAAACGCCCCCTGCTGGGCAATAATCCGGCTGTTCAGCTTCGTATGGTCAATAAATTTGTGATTGTTCCAAAAAAGGATATGATTTTGATACCATTCCTGATCCCGGTTAATAATGGAATTGTAGTTGTCATTGGTGTTGGCCGCGCTGGGACTGAAGATCTCGTCAATAAAAAACAAATATACCATGCCGTCTCTGTGATCCATGGAATTTTCCGCGTCGTGATAATAGGGGGTCACCGCAAAGTACAGGGCAATCAGGCAATTGTAAGTTACATCTAACAGACGACTGGGGAATTCCCCGTGCTGGGCATCAATGGCGTTATCCAGATACCGCTTTTCCCCGGTCAGCTTGTTCTGCCGCATGGCGTCAAAAAGATTCTTCTCAAAAAACCGGTTATTGTTTAATACATCCCTTCGAAAAATATTGGGCCTGCAGGGCTTGTCATAAACATCCGGTTCCCCCCGGTACACCACAACGCTGTCCCCCTGCTGCCTTCCCTTTATGCAGACTCCCACTCTGCGCAGATACTCGGATACATTGTGAATGGTCTCCGAACCGCTCATCTGCCTCTCTTTTGGAAGGATATTTCCCTTTGAATGATCCATAGCAGCCTCCCCCGCTTAACATCTCGCCGCAATCGCGTTCATCCGCTCTCCCAGCTCTTTCACTTCTCTTAACAGTTCAAATTCCCTGCTGCTTAAATTCCACACATTTGCGCTTCCCACAATATCCGCCAGTTCCTTTTCCGCTCCTGTCAGAAAGATCTTCACATTTCTCCACATTTCATTATCTTGTCTTGTTTCATTAGCCTGTTTTGTTTCATTATCTTGTTTTACTTCATTATGTTCATTTGTTTTGTTTTGATAATCTTTACGATTCTCATAATCCATCGCACTTTGATCCTTTTTATCTGTCCCCCTGTCATTGCTGTTTCCCTTCCGATACAGGCCTCGGTCCACATTCTCCAGAACTCCAAGGGCCGCAAGCTGAGCGATGCTGCCAGACAGCTGGCCGATACTATAGGGTTTCCCTGTTTTTCCCGCAATGTACCGCTTAAAATCATCGATTGGATGAACATTCCCGTCTTCCACACATTCTTTCAGAAGTAATTTGATCTCCGCTGTCTTCAGCCGTCCCTCCATGGTCTTGCCCTCCTTTGTTTCTTCTACTATATCATAGATTTGTTTGTTCTTCAATAGTTTTTTGTTCATTATTCATTAAAAAGTTTTAAATTGACCACCCTATGTCAGCCCCACTGGGCCTTAGGGCCTGGACGAATTTTCAAGATCGCTCCTTTAGAACTATCAATATATGCTACTGTCGTCCTGGTCCGGATTCTTTGCGATTTTCTTTCCCCCACAAAATCGGCCATTTTCCCCCAATTTTGCCTACAGAAGACTTACTTAACCCTTATGTAAGACTTATAGAGAAAAAACAAAAAAGTGCGTAAACCTCGATGTTTACGCACTTTTCTGCCTCTTAAAACCCTTTATTTTCAAAGCTCCCGGCCGGATTCGAACCGGCGACCTACGCATTACGAATGCTTATGCCGTTTATTATATTTTTCTTGTATTTACGGGGGAAATGGGCAATGATCATGCATCAGAATTTCTTTTCCCCCACAATATAGCACATTTCCCCCACTTCGCAATATTTTTTGAAAAAATAGTATTCATTGGATTTTTGTGGTGGTCGCCTGTCTCCATCTTTTCCAAATGTATTCATCCATTAGAAACTATCACTTTTCCAGATTTTAGGCAAGGGAAAAATTCCAACATGATGTCCCCCAACGGCGTACACCATGCCAATCCAGCATAATCATGAGAATTATCATCATGTAACCATATATCATGCAGGATATCGACTATTTGTTCTTTTTATATTCCTCAATCACACAAGTATGTCCCTTTTTCTTGTCATAATTGATTCCTACCAAAAGAATCTTCCCTGTATATCCCTCCAGCCAGTCTATATACTGTTTGTCTTTAATCTGAGCGATAGCTCCTTTGGCGGACTGATTCCATTTCAATTCCACCACCAGAGCCGGTCTGTCCATATCCCGTTTTGGCAGGTACACCACATCCGCAAATCCTTTCCCCGATGGCAGTTCCAGAAGCGGATTCATATAATAAGCTTTTGCGCTGTAATAGGCCATTAGAACCGTACAGGTAAGGGAATTCTCATTGTTGTATTTGAGCATAGAGGCCGTCTCATTGTGAATCGCAGCTACTCCCTGGGCAACGGCTTCCCCATCCAGTTCCCAGGTGCTTTGAAGCAGTCCATCCGAACGCTTTAGCGCCTGTACCAGCCCGTCCCATCCTCCTGCTTTGACGGACCTCATAAACTCTCTGGCAATCTCCTGGTTCGGGATAAATACTTCTGAAGTCCTTTCATCAAAGGACAGATATCCAAGATGCAGCAACAACGTAAGCACATCATCCTTGCTTTTAAAGGTGGTCATATCATTTTGGCTGGTAGACGGATCGATTTCGCAGCGCACATCGCTGAGCATACCGATCACAGATTCCTTTAACCCGTCAAAATTCATGTCTATATAAATCTTTAAGGCTTCATATGTCTCCGTCCCAGTCCAATAACTACGAAAACTTTTGCTGTCCATCAGTTCCGTTACAGCCTGGGGATTATAAATATGAAAATCTCCAATCAGATAACCGTCATACCACTCCTTTGTTTTTCCATAATCTATGCCATACTTCCCGCAAAGAGTCTCTACTTCCTTCTCCGTAAAACCAAAATATTCAGCAAAAGGCCCTGGATTCAGCATGGAAAATTCCTTAAAAATATTAATAGCTGAGCCCCCCAGGGGGCCTTCTCTTCTGCCTTCGGCAGAATTCACCTTGTGTTCCCCATACTTTTTAATAGGAAGTATTCCGGTCATATATGCCAGTTCCACATATTCCGCGCCTTTAAAAAGCCCTCGGAGGAAATCCAGATAACCTTTTTGTATCTCCTGCCGTTCTTTCGCAAACCGAAACACACAGTCCCATTCATCAATAATAAATATAAATCCTTCTTTTGTATGGGCATAAATCTGCCCCAGCACGCCAGGAAGCCCATATTGATCCACGACAAAACAACCGCCATATTCCGCTTCCAGTTCCCGGATCACTGCTTCCTGTATCTTATCGATAAAAATATCAAGATGGGATTCGTCAAAGAGGAAACGCTGAATATCCAGCCGTATTACATTATGCCGGTTTAAATGTGTCAGAAATGACTCTTCATTTTCAATTTTTCTGCCGGCAAATAATTCTCCTGAATCACAGCCCTTCCCATAGTAAGCAGCAAGCATATCCGCAGCCATAGACTTTCCAAAACGGCGGGGACGGCTTACACAGATATATTTTACTCTTGATCGATTGAGCCTCTGGTTTATGAGAGCAATCAACTTTGTCTTGTCAATGTAAATATCATCCGTCACTGCCTGCCAAAACGCTTCATTCCCCGGATTCAGATACAGTCCCATAAGATCTATCTCCTTACCCCTGGCACTCCAATCCTACGCAAAGCGATTCTTGTCACTGCTCTTTGAATGGGTATTTTTGCACATATACTACTTCTGGTTTCATCTTACCATAAAACCTGTTCTTGTGACAAGATAATATCAGGAGCCCTTTTCGTTTTGCTTTTGGCTTCTTTGCGGTCTTACCTACATCTATGCCTCTTACTCACTCCTAGTCTTTTTCACCACATATTCAATTACTTTTCCACCTATAATTGAACTTTATTTCTTTCCTTTTCTGACATATTTATGTTTCTGAGCAATATTTTCCAACACTTCTTCTGATATTTTCATAATAATTTTACTTGTATAAACACTGATACTCTTATGCTTCAAAGAAATTTAGCCATGCACAGGACATATTTATAAAAGCTATTTTCATTTTCCCATTTGCATATAATATTGCCCAACCATTTCTCGCAAAATATATTGTTGGACCTTCCTCACGCTCTT
This sequence comes from uncultured Hungatella sp., assembly GCA_910585645.1. Lineage (GTDB taxonomy): Bacteria > Bacillota > Clostridia > Lachnospirales > Lachnospiraceae > UBA3402. The sequence goes on from CAJUFP010000036.1 coordinate 36,046, forward strand.
GCTTCCAGCCCTCTCTCAAAATTGCTTCCGCCTCATGTTCAAGAACCTTTCCGCCCATAACTGACTTTACTCCTTCCCTGACATATTCATATTTCTGGGCAATATCCTCCAGCACTTTGTCCGACATTTTCATAATGATTTTTCTTGTATAGGCGCTGATACGGCTATTTTCCAAAAGCTGATCCAATCGTGCCATAATATCTGCATATTCTGCCTTCAAAGTTTCCATTCTGTCCTTATCACAATTGTACCAAGTCGCTAGCGCGACGGCTAGCCCCAGTTACATGAAACCACCACTTTTTTTCAAAAAAAGTAGCAGTTTTTGGATATATGTTGTATAGTTGAGTTACCACACCTAACTTTAAACATATACCCAAGGACTGCTATGTTTAGTTTAACATGTTTTCTCACTCTTAACAACTGCATTTTTTACTTTTCTCGTCCACCCCCCTTTGGATGATCTTCACCATTCTTATCGTTCATCTTTCAAAGGAGGTTCCATTATGGACAATTATCTTAACATTTACAGGGAAATGATCTCCCTCCGCGGTCTTACGGACCACACACTTATATCCTACTCCACCTATATTTCCGCTTACCTGCATTACCTTTCCGTCTTCCTTCACAAACTTCCTGAAGACGTCTCCTGGCAGGAACTGCGGGATTTTATCCGCTGGCTACAGAATGAGCGCTCACTCTCTGACAGGACCATCAACTGCGCCATCTCACAGCTGCGCTTTTTTACCATCTATGTCCTCCACTTGCCATGGGATGATACACAGCTTCCCTTTCGTAAATTCGATCATTATCTCCCTTATGTCCCTTCTAAACAGGAGACCTGGGACTTCCTTTCTTCCATTCCGGATCTGAAGCAGAAGACCATGGCTACCATTATGTACTCGTCCGGGCTGCGCGTTGGCGAAGTCTGCTCTCTGCGCTATGACGATGTGCAGCGTAAAAACCTGCGGCTCCACATCTCCCATGGCAAAAACCGCCATGACCGTTATGCCATCCTTTCCAAAACTGCCCTTGACCTGCTCACCCACTACTGGTTCGCCTATGGCAGGCCAAGGGGGTATCTCTTTCCAAAACAGAACGGGCTTGACAAGCCTATTGACACCTCCTTCCTCTCCAGGCATATCCATGCCCATGAGGACAGGCTCGGCTGGGAACGCAGGCTTACCTGCCATTCTTTCCGACACGCTTTCGGAACTCACCTCTATGAAGACGGGGTGGACTTACTTACGATCAAAGCCCTGATGGGGCACAGATCCCTTAATTCCACCACCCTTTATGTCCATCTGGCTTCCAATGGCACAGGTTCTGCCATCAGCCCTTTTGACCGCATGGCAGGGAGTAACCGTGGCTGAGTACCATATCCGTCAGATTTTCGAACACTCTTACCAGCAGTATGAAAAAACGGCTTCCTGTCTGACGGATGTACAAAGAAAAGCCGCCCATGCTATCCGCATCTGCAAATCCGGAAAACTTGGCTGCAACGTCAGCCAGTGTACGGACTGCGGACACATAGAATTCCATAACAATTCCTGCCGTAACCGAAGCTGCCCCGAATGCCAGGGCGTCCTCAAAGAGATCTGGGTGGACAAACGCAGGGCTGAGGTCATTGACGCGCCCTATTTTCATGTGGTATTTACTCTTCCTCATGAACTGAATCCTCTTATTTACTGCAACCAGAAGCTTCTGTACGGCCTGCTCCACACCTGCTGTGCCGAAACCCTCCTGGAACTGGCCGCTGATAAAAAATATCTCGGCGCTCTTCCAGGCATCATCCAGGTACTTCACACATGGAACCAGGAGCTGGATTACCATGTGCATATGCACTGCATCCTTTCCGCGGGCGGCCTGACAAAAGACCATAAAATACGCCTTTCTTCCGGTAAGTTTTTTATCCCTGTCAAAGTCCTCAGGGATAAATTCAAAGGAAAATACATGGCCTGCCTTTCCAGACTATATGAAAATGGCTCCCTTGTTTTTTCTTCTTCCTGCAGCCATCTGAAAAATGACGACTGCTTCCGGGAATGGAAAAATAAGCTTTATGAAAAAGACTGGTGCCCCTACATAAAAGAGACCTTTAACGGCTTCGGCAATGCCATTGAGTATCTTGGGCGCTACACACATAAGATCTCCATCTCCAACAGCAGGATTCTTTCTGTTACACAAGATACCGTTACCTTCTCCGCCAGGAGTTTAAAGCCAGGCGGCCCAAAACGTCAGATCACGCTGGACCACATGGAATTCATCCGGCGCTATTTAATGCATGTGCTTCCAGCAGGTTTTCAGAAGATCCGCTACTATGGTTTTCTTAATAACCGCATGAAAACGCGTAACCTCAGGCTCATCTTTAAACTTCAGGGAGGCCAGCGGTTTTGCCGCCTTTATGCCGGCATGACTATGGCAGAACTGCTTAAGAGTGTGTGGAACTTCGATATCCGCATTTGTCCGGAGTGTGGATGTGCTTCCATGAAGCTGCTTGGGAGGATGCATGTGCCTTCCGGATAAAGCTGTATTCTCTCATATTTTTTTCAAGGCCTCCCAATGGAAGGTCTGTAAAGCATGCCATAAAATATGGATAACAAAAAATAAGGCCTTGTTTTTGGGCCATTTTCCCACCCATTGCTTCATACCGGACCTTCAAGGAAAGATACTATCCCCATATACATAACGGCCACCCGTCCGCGCCTTGGTACAATTGGAAAGAATCACATTCAGAGCAGTTTTATCTTTTGTATAAAGCTGCTCTTTTTGTCTGCTCTGAATCTGATACTTTCCTAAAGCATTATAATGCGGTCCCCCTGGTTGGGACATAGAAATGATCCATGTTCACACTCTCCAGCATGAGCAGCCGTTTCTTTTTATCTATGCCTCCCGCATATCCCGTTAAACTCCCATCAGAACCCACCACACGATGGCACGGTACAATAATTGAAATTTCATTATGTCCTACCGCTCCTCCTACCGCCTGAGCTGACATTCGTTCCAGCCCTCTTTCCCTGGCAAGCCGTTTTGCCAGCCCGCCATAGGTAATAGTCTCCCCATAAGGAATTTCCCGCAGAAGCTTCCAGACCTGCTGCCTGAATTCGGAACCAATCATATGGACAGGAGGCATAAAATCCGGTTCACGGCCGGAAAAATAAATGTCCAGCCACTTTTTTACAGCATCAAAAACAGGAACGTTTCTCTCCTCATGCTCCGGGTCAGCGCTGCCGTCCAATACAATCTCCCCGCTTACTAACTTTTGGGCCAGTGCTAAAATACATCTTGACCGGGAAGCAATCACTCCCAAAACTCCCAGATGTTCCTCTATGGGCCTCGGCAGAGCAATGATATCTTCTGCTGTTGGGAATGTATGTGTCAGTCCCTCTATTCCTGTTTCCATTGGACTGCCATAGGTCTTTGCTATCTTTCCCGCCAGTGTGCCGGCCGCTTTCACGGTGATCTGCTGTCCCAAAACAGCCCTCACCGCCATCTCAAAGGATTCAAAACATCCAGGTACACGGATTCCGGGAATACAACTCCCGGGACGAATCTCATTCATTGTCTGTAAAGCCTCATACACTACATTCGGCTCGCAGTATAAATCAAAGAGCCGCTTTACCCTTGCCAGTACCTGGGGCAATACCGGAAGAAGCGTATCACTGAGCGATACCACAAGGACGTTCTTTTTCGGATGATTCTTAACACTGATAAAGCCGCAGAAGGTTTTTTCCTCCCTGCCTTTTATACGGACCGTCCGCATATAGGCTCCGTCTTTTACAAGCTCTACCCCCGGAATCGCACGCTGGGAAAGAAACTCCAGAATTTCCTCCCAGCGGTAAGGAGGGTGATACCCAAGAGAAACGGTTATCTCACTTGTCTGCCGTTTTCCTTTTGCTATATTTTTCCGCAGATCCGTAGGCGATAAATGATACTGTTTTTTAAATAAATCCTATAATTGAGCAAATTTGAAATATTACCAAAATTAAAAAAAGTGGATAAAAAA
>CAJUFP010000037.1 GCA_910585645.1 uncultured Hungatella sp.
AATGCCATGCCCTTTGCTGGGCGCACTAACAGTTCAGATGACCCTTGAACTGTTATGTTGAGCCAACCTTACAGATTCTTCTCAATGGTCAGCACATTGCACCCATTTTCATACCGATACTCCACCTTATCCATAGATTCCTTTACCATAAAGATCCCCAGTCCTCCGATATCCCGCTCTGTCGCGGATAGGGAAATATCCGGATCCTTCTTTTCCAGCGGATTATAAGGCGCCCCCTTATCCCGAAACACTACCCTGCAGTACCTGGGATCCTGGCACACTTCCATCTGCACAACCGCTTCCCCTTCATCCCCGCCGTAAGCATAATGGGCAATATTCACATAGATCTCCTCAGCCGCGATGAGGATCATCGTCTTCACATCAGAAGGGCATTCACTGGCATCCAGACGCGCCTCTATGGTATCCAGCACCTTATACAGCGTTTTGTCGCTGGCCCGCAGTTTTAAATCTTCCATCGCTCCCCCCTGTCAGCATTATTTCCCGATACTCCAGCCCCTGGGCGCTTGCCTTATCATGGGTGGCCACCACCACCGTAATCCCCTGTCTGTGAGCCAGCTCAAACAGCCTCATAACCTCCACCGACTCCTGGGGCGACAGATTCCCTGTAGGCTCGTCCGCCAGAAGGATGGATGGATAGTTTACAAGAGCCCTGGCAAGACACACCCTCTGCTGCTCTCCCCCGGAAAGCTGCCGGGGATACCGCTTATAAAGGTGGGTGATCCCAAGCAGCGCAAACAGGGCCGAGATCACCATCCGGCTGTTTCCCGCGCCATCTCCCGCTATCATTCTGGCAATCTCCACATTCTGGTAAACCGTTTTCTCCGGCATCAGACAGGCATCCTGGAACACGACTCCCATCTTGCGCCGGTAAAAAGGCACCTCCCTCCGGCTGATCTGCCCGATATCCCTCTCCAGCACATGGATCGTTCCCGAGGTGATCTCCGTATCCTTCAGAAGAAGCCGTATAAACGTGCTCTTCCCCGCCCCGCTCTCTCCTGTCAGAAGAACAAACTCCCCTGCCTTGATCTCCACATTAAGATCCAGAAACACATCCTCACGGGAACCTTCATACCGTTTTGTTACATGCGTAAATTCGATCATAGTTTCACGTTTCGCTACTCAATGGTAAGGATGTCGGCAAACCCGGTAAGCCTAAAGACTTCCATCACAACGTCACACACATGGACCAGCTTCATGGACCCGCCTTTAGAACAGGCAGTCTTCTGTCCCAGCAGCAATGCCCTAAGCCCGGCGCTGGATATATACTCAACCTTCTCCATATTCAAGATCACCCTGGACCCTTTCTGAAAAGCCTGAAGAATGCTCTTTTGAAGCTGAGGACCGGTATTGGTATCCACTCTTCCGTCAATATCAAGCCATATGATTCCGTCATTTCTCGTCTCTAAAATCGTCATTTCTATCTCCTTCCCACTCATCACTTCAATCGTATCATTGCGTCCAGTTCCTGGCTGGTATCCAGACTTCCCATGCCCTGGCTGGAGATACGGGCATTCATATCCAGATAAGCGTAAGAATCCAGCTTCCCTGACTTTTTCATCCGGATAATGTGGATTCTGGAGCGGACCGGCTTAAACTGGTCTAACAGAAACAGAAGCCGGGATTTTTGCGCCTGGGTCACAGACTCGCTCACCAGTATGGTCACATCAAACGGGCTGTTCCCATACAGCTTTTCAAATTCCGCCATCTGCTCTTTCTCAATATAATCCTCCATCACATTTCTCTCCAGCACCAGAACCTCTTCCCCCAGAACGATCCGGGCGATCCGCTTAAGGGCTGCTCTGGTGCCCTTCATCCGGTTAAGCCCGTAGGCTTCCTTTACAAGGGACCGCAGGATATCGTCGTCCAGGAAATCGTCTCCCACATCAATGCCAAGCCACCTGCCATAGACAGGCAGAAACTTTGACGGGCAGGTATCCACATCCAGGATCTGGGGCAGATTGTCGATCTCCTTCTGAAAGTCATTGTACAAGCTGGAAAATACAGACATATACCGGTGGAAAAATCCGCCTCTCTCCCGATAGATCGCCGGGAATGTGTCCATAAAATTGTCACCCTTAAGGTCCACCCTCATATCCGTGATCTGCCCTTCCCCATAGCCAGTAAGCTCCAGTAACACATACAGATACCTGCCTTCCAGATCATAGAGAAGCACATCTGTCTGGTTCACAAACCGAAGGGCGTTTACCCGGCGGAAGAACTCCTTTTTTATGGCAATGTTTTCCCGGCTGTCGCAGAGAAAGTCGTCAATCCTTACAGGCTGATTTTTGCGGTAAAACGAATCTTCATTTAAGGCCGCCACGTACAGATAGCACACCATATTCTCCGAGAAGGAAGCCTTAAAGCTTAACCTCCCCCACCGGGAATCCGCGGCCGCGCTGTCTATGGCTCTCAAACAAAGACTGTGGACAGCTTCGTCCTTTAAGACTGCCAGCCCGCCGCCCTCCAAAAGCTCAAAACCAGGATGGTATCCCCGCCCTATGCGGTTCTCTTTTATAGAATAAGTCTTTCCTGCCATTGCTTCCTCCTTAGCTGACCCATCAGCCTGTCTCAAGCACGATATTTCCGCTGTAACACAGGCAGTTCTCAGCCGGGATGATATCCCCGTCCACCAGCCTTACCAGTCCCGGATTCCGGGGGATCAAAGACAGCTCGTAGATAAATTCCACGCAGTCCAGGCTCTCAATCTCGTGGAACACCTGCTCAAACTTCAGGGTCTCTCCAAAATTTCTGTCCGAGTGGATATAGTCGATATTTTTCCGGATAGCCTGCAAGATCAATTCCCGGCTGTTGTCATACTGCCGCTTTACGTAGATCGTGCCGTGTACGTCAACAGGCGTATATACAGGAGCCACGATCTGGATCTTGGCAGTCAGAAGCCTTCTGTCCTCCAGCTGTTTCTCAATAGCCGCCTTGTATGTATCCGGCAACCCGGGAAACTCTTCGTCGGTTCCCGGCTTTACCGCGATACGGACTAAGTTCCTGTTGTGATTCATCCACGCCTTTACCTTGTGAATGCACAGTTTAGGCGTCTCCATAACCAGCCGCTCATAATCCGCCCCGGTCACTGCTGTATACGGCCTCTTTAAATCCATAAGAAATCTTCTTTTTACCTCTTCCAGGGTCTCCCGAAAGGCTCCGCCTGTTCCCTCCGCCGGATTATAAAATCTGGGGCCCTGGAAAAGTCCTGCCCCCGCAAACCGGTTGCCGGACCGGATATTTCCCGCCTTTCCCCTGGTGACGCTTAAGGTGCCTATATACAGGTCAGCGCCGATAAAATCTCCCGCGTCCTCGATGACGATCTTTCCTTCACTTTCATACAGATAATAGGTCAGGTCCCCGACAGAAGGACGGCTAGGCCTGACAAAATCATAAATATCATCCCCGTCTTCCCCCTTCCTTCTGGCAATGATACAGAAAGAATCCGCCACAATATGTTTCTCCGGAAGCTCTATGGTCTGGTTGTCATATCCCAGGACCGTTCCCAGAAAATACCGCCTCATCATCTCTTCTGTATATGCCGCCACCTTCACCGCATTTTTCACCTTTCCCGGCCCATACCCATAGGTCTTTTTGTCAAAATGCCAGGTATGGGTATTATCCTCTTCTTTTGTCTCCCTGTAAAACCGGCCTCTGCCTTCCCCTCCATACGCCGGAAGGTATCTTTTATAAGATGAGCCTTTCTCCTCCTTGCAGAACACGGTAACATATCCCTCTTCCAGAAGATCGCTTAAAAGGCTTACAGATGATATCTTGTTAAAGGTATAGCAGGCAGCCTTTGTCTCCTTCTGCCACACCTCAAACAGAAAACCGGTGATATGGATCAGTTTAGGCCGGACGTCATAGTCCGCCCTTTCCAGGGTGGCGCGGATCACAAAACCATGGTCAAAAGCCTCCTGACAGGGTATGGCAGGAATGTCCGGAAGACGAAGCCGCACTTCCCCGCTTACAAGAAAGCATCCTGTACAGTCCTTTACCCGCATTTCCACAAAACCGTCCCTGGTAAAGCATTCCCACTTTATGTCCGCAAAGATGTTATTTTCTTTCTCTGTAAACGGATTTCGGTTGTAACGGTCCGCCACTGTCATGTGGAAGATCACCTCTTCCCCCGGCCCTGGCAGTCCGTCCATGGTAAACCACAGGCTGTCTCCTCTTTTTGGCTTTTCCCCGAAAATATAGGCCGGCGCTTTCACCTCCCGGTCCAGAAGATAGCCGCAGTCATGCCGCTTCCCATCCCGGACTCCCCAGACGCCGGTTACGCGGAACGGTTTCAGCTCCAGGCTCCGGTTTGTCTCAAAGCACAGATCCCCAACCAGAAACTTCTGGTTAGCCGGAAGCTTCACAGGCTCTGTCAGGTGCTCTGCAGCCAGAAACACCCTGGCACACCTTCCTTTCTCCGCCTGAAAGCCGGCCAGCTTTAAAAGCTTCTGCTGGATCTTTGGTGTAATCCTGCCAATATCGTTCTGCTGAAGGGTCTCAAAAGCCGTCAGATTTTCAAGAATGGTAATACCTGGGTCTGACGGGTTAAAATTTGTCCACTCATCCGAGTACAGAGGTATCGAAAGGAGCGCTTTTGCCATCAGCTCTTCATAGGTCTTATCATTCAGATCCCGACTATTTAACATAAGCGCTCCTTTCCTCCGAAACCATAATGTTTACTCTGTGCCTGCCGCTTTTGCATATAAAAAACGGATTCTCCGTCACATCGTCCAGATCCATCTCGTGGATTCCCTGCTGATCCGTATAGTTCACTGTCACCACCATCTTTTTGATGACTGCCTTGCTTTTTAGCACATTAAGCCGCATCATGATCTGAGGCTTTTTGGGCATGACGCCAATCTCCCACCCGCCGCCATACTGGGAAGTAATAGGATTAAGATACCGCTCCAAAGTCTCCTGCAGAAGATTCTGGACCTCAAAGCTGTCGTCCATTTCCAGCACCTGGGCCCAGATATCCACGGAAACCTCCGCGAAAATCGGCTCAACGATATACAAGTCCTCCGGCCCTATGGTCAGCTCACAAAAGCTTAAAAGATGCTTCTTAAGCATTCCCGACACCCTGTGGAACGAATAAGAGCCTGCCTGAAAATCTTTCAGGAGAATGACAAAACTTACGGCGTTGTCCCGGTTCTCCCCATAGATGGTTCTTCCCGCCACGCACCGCGCCTTGTCAATGGTGTCCGAAAAGCTTTTGATCTCCTGCAGGTAATCTTCCACAGACACCAGACGCCTTCTGGACCTTAAGATGTTGGCCCCCCGCCAAAGAGCGCTGTCCAGGTCCTCAATGCTGCTTCCCCCATAAGCTTTCACCGGATTGGAAATGCTGTCCACAAACATCAGATTCTCCAGAGAATCATTGATCGCTCCCGGCTCCACGTTGCCCTCTTTCCCGTTGCAGCGCCGGATAACAGCCTTAAAAGCCACGTCGTCAAGCACTGACGGAATCTCCCCGCGGATTCCGTCCCCGAAGATCAGGCGGTTGTTCATCCGGTCCAGCATATAAGAACGCCTGGACGGCGGGTCGTCCAACTGGTCCGCCTCCTGCCATTTCACATAGAACGAAGAAATCTCACCTAAAATATCGTACTCGCCCCGAACCGTATCCGGGTTTTCCTTCATCATCCGAAGCATCTGCTGCCTGGAATATTTCCCTTTCTCATTGACCCACAGATCCATATCCAGAATGTGGGAAACTCCCAGATTTACCGTCATATTGGGAGCAGGTTCCTCAAGATAAAAGTCCTCTTCCTCCCTGGTCTCAATATTCATCGCCTGCACCGCGTTAGGACAGATCTCCCGGATGACCGGAAGAGCCTCATCCTTTTTCTTACCCTTTGAATCCGCCGGACTGACCCGGATCCAATACTGCTTCTTCCCCTCCAGGGTTATGGCGCACATATCCGCCTGGGGCATAAACATCACCGTACCGGAGCGGGACATGTCCACGGTATAGTCCAAAACCTTCATCTGCTTAAAGCCGTTTAAGGTGCTGTACTCAAACTTGCACTTTGTCCCCTCAAACCGGACGCCATCCTCCATCTGAAACAGAATACTCACCGGCCCTGCCTCCATCTTCCTTGAAAATCCCAGATACAGCCCGTCGTCACAATACGCTCCCCTGGAAAAAGCCGTAAAACCTTTCCCCTCCTTCACGGTCTTTGTCAGATCCTCTCTCCTGGTTCCCATAATCCCTATGAGCCTTTCCGGGTCCATGTAGCAGCTCTCATAAGAAAAAGAAACCTCCAGGTTCTTTATGTGGGGATAGTGGTGAATACAGGGGCGCATATAGCAGTTGTCCGCCTTTAGGATCTGCATCCGGACGCATCTTCCCTGGTAAGGGCCTGCCCCGGTCTCCTGCCAGTCGTCGGGACATACAAACGATATCTCATAACTGCCTTTGTTGTCATCGGCAAACATGCGCCTGGTTTCCTGGAAGGTGTTCAGCTTTTTCCACCCTATGCCGTTAAAATACTCAAAGGAGATCTCCTCAACCCTGGTATCTGCCGCCGCGTCCACCCAGATCGCCTTTGGCTTTCTCTTGATAACCTTAAGCTCCGGGTCCCCTTCTTTCACCGCCCCATTTAATATCCGCCGCTCCGGATAAACCACGTCAAAGGTAATGGTCGCCACGGCTCCCGCCTTGCCAAAATACTCGTTATGCCCCAGGAAACATTCCTGAAACAGAGACAGGGTATCTCCAAACGGGTCGAACTCCCGGGGATCAAACTCCATATCCCCGTTGCCTGCAAATTCCGCCAGAACCCGCTTTCCGCAAGAAGATATGGCAATGCGGGAAACCTGGATATTTTCCTTAACCGGTTCCTCTGCCACCAAAGCCAGCAGGCTGTACTCCATGCCGTCCAGCTTGATCTTCCGATTCTTTTTCTCTTTCTTAAGAACCACGGTCTCCCTGTCAGAAAGCACGGAAACCTGCTCCACAGGGATCAGCCCTTCCTCCGCGCGGTAATGGAACCTATACGCCCTGTCCTCTATTTTCCGCAGCAGCGTTTCCCCGTTCCAAACCTTTACATAGATATGGTTGTCCTCCACATCCAGCACAGCCGAATGGTACAAAACCAGCGCGTGTTTCTCAATGCCCTTTCTCCCACTGGCAAACAGGCGAAATGGCCCCGGCTCATACTCTGTCTCCTCTTCCTCCGGCTCCCGCTCATCCCGGATCAGCGTGGGAGACTTAAAGGCGCCTTTTAGGGGAATGATTTTCCCTTCCTTTTCCTCTGTCATAAACATGGCTTCCAGAACCGAGTTGGTCACGTACAGATTGTGAGCCGTCTCAAAAATGATCTGATCTTTGTCCCCACCCGTCTCCGCCAAAAGCTTAGTCCCTTTATAGATCTCAATTCCCGGTATGGTATCCCGTACCAGGTTCATCAAAACCGTGGCCGCCGCCGGCTTGGCCGGAAGCAGGGAGATGCCCAGCATGTTCACAAACTCTGTATGGTATCTTTCCAGTACCTGGTTATACCGCAGAATATTTTCAGCCATCTGTCCGACAAATATTTCGGCGATGACAGAACCTATATCCGGATGCTCCCTGTCAAACTGCCATTCCGGCACATAGGAAGAAGCCAGCTGGCGGATCCTGTCCTCAATATCCGTCCGGGACCATTTATCCATCTTCCATCTATTCCCATTCCTCTGATTCATACTGTTGTTCTGGCTCATATGCTTCTTCCTCTGCTGCTGCGTTTAGGTAAAAAGGAAATACCAAATTATCTCTTACATTGCTGTTCCTGACCGTATAATCAATGTTGACCAGCAGGCGCCCTTCTCTCACCTCTGAATCCGTGGTGATGGCCACATCCCGCACCCTGGGCTCCTGCTCTAAGATCTGCTGGGTAAGGTCCCGCACCATCATATTTACAGAGGTGGCGTTCATATCCATAAACGTATAGGACATAAGGCTGCTTCCGAAATCCGGCCTGAGAAACCGCTCCGTCTTCTGGGTCATCAGGATCAGATACACGGACTCCTTCACGCTCTCTTTTTCCGATGAGACCATAAACCGCCCTGTAGCCTTATCCACCTGGGGAGGAAACTTCATCCCCGCGCCTAACACTGTATTCCCTGGCATCCTCTTTTCCTCCCTTCCTTATCAACCGATCTTAATGGGCGTTCCCGATACCGTAACCGCTCCGCTGCTTTCCATCTTCAGCATCGCGTTCGCCTGGGCGGAAATATTGCCTCCCTGAACCTTTACGGCACCGTTGGAAGTTACGCTTATATTACCGCTGGTCTCTATCTTGAACTTGGATGATTTTAGCTGAACGGTCCCGTTGCTTCCGTTCATGATCATCTCAATGGTATCTCCCACTTTTATGGTCAGCTTTTTCTCCGCCGTGATCTCCATCTCCCCGGACTCCGTTTTCATCCGGATGTGATTTTTTCCGTCCTTATCAGATACCAGGATCACCTTTTTCTCGTTGTCCAGTTCCATCCGGTGAGCTTCCCTGGCTGTGACCACCTTGATCTTGTCTTTCTCGCCTTCGCCCTCTTTATTGTCCTCAAAATAAACGGTGTTGCCGTTTTTGGTAACGATCTTCTTGTACTGGTTATGCTCGTCCACAGACTTCCTGAGGATCTGATCATTATCCTTTGGAATACAGCCGATGACATAAGGCTTTTCGATGTTGCCCTGCTCAAATACCAAAAGCACCTGGTCTCCCACTTCCGGCAGGAAATAATGCCCCCACCCGGATCCGCTGGAAGGCATAGCCACCCTGGCCCACTTTAGCTCATTGGCGCCCTCGTCCCTGGTAGGCACGGTGACGCACACTCTCCCCGGCATATCCTTGTCGTAGTTTTTTGCCACCTTTCCCACCACCACCCCGAAGATCCGGTTATCCCCTGTGTCGGTCTTTACCATCTGTTTCTCCGCAATATTGTCGATCACGTCAAATAATCCCATACAGCCTGTCACCCTTTCTCCATACTGGCCGTTTTGCCCGCCACCTTTGTCACATAACCTCTCTCGCTGTCCATAATGTGTCTTACCGTCACCAGATAGAAGGTATTGGACGCAGCCGTCCCCAGCCCTTTGATCTTCATAAACCGGCCCGGCGTCAGCTCCGGAAGCCCGATAAATTCCGCCGCCAAAGTTCCCAGCCTGTAGGAAATATCCTCCATCAGATACTCTGCCCGGTAGCCTGCCTCTTCCTGGGATGAAATGGTCGGGTCCAGATACACCTTACGGGACTTGCTCAGCAGGGGCTTTGCCTTATTGCCCTGGGATACCTTGTTCTGCATTTTTCTGGAAGCGGATATGGTCCTGGATTTCCCAACATCCATGCCCCGGACTTCCACGTTCTCCACAAGCCCTGTAAGGTCATATCCGATATCAAACTGGCGCAGCCCGTCTCCGGGCCCTGCCTCAATCAGAATCTCCTTGTTGTTTTTGGCTTTTCTGAAATATACGGTTCCTCCTATGGAAAAAAACTCATAATTAAATTTTTTCGCCGCCTTAACCACAAACTCGTAGTCGCTTTCGCAGACCATCTCAACAGTCTTGTCCGTGGCCTTGTTTCCCTGGGAGGTTCCTCCTGCCGCCTTCTTATCCGGGGTATCCGTAATATCCAGTTTGGTGATGATCTCATTGGACTGAAGCTTTGTGTACGCCGTATTCTGAAGGATCTCCCTGACCCCGTCGGAAAAGTTGGAGGCTTTCAACTGTTTGGAGTAGTTTCCTGCCATCATGATTCCCTTCACATCCATAGCGGTTATCTCCACGCCCGGTATAGAATCACCGCCGTCATGGAAAGAAAAGTTAACTCTGGAGATAAATCCCCTGAAGATCTCCCGGAGGGCAATCCCATATCCCAGGTTAATGGTCACGCCGGAGCCCATAAAGATATATTTCTTCAGATCATCAAACCGGAACCCGCTGGCTTTCTTATCGTAGCACCCGTAGATCCAGAACGTGGCAATGGCCGCCTCAAAGCCGCTGGTCATCTCTACCTCAAGGTCCGAAATGCGAAAGCCCTGCTTATTATCCACAACATCTTTCCCATTTACTAAGATCTGGGCCACAGGATTGGCAAACTCCTCATATTTTTGTCTTAATTGATCGTATTCAAATGACGCCATATTACCATCCTTACAGGTTAATGTTAATCAGATTCCCCATCTTCTGGGTTCCCACATAGCTTAAGTCGCCGTCCCCAAAAAGTTCCGCGTAATACTTCTTCCACGCCCCCATGTTGCCCGGGGAAACATCCTTGTCCGCGCAGACCAGGGAAAGGCTTACCACCGCCCGGACCGGCTCCCCCAGCACGTTGAACATGGTATACTGGGCGCTAACCCGGTTTAGAACCCCTGTGTAGTTCATGGTTCCCCAGTGAAAGGTGATCCTTCTGGTATATTTGGAGCGAAGGGCTGCCATGAACCCTTCCACCTCCTTCTGAACCGAATGGTCTTTCTTGCCCTTGGCTGCCAGGACTCCTTTTGTGATCCCTGTGGCTATGGCAGTGGCAGATGTATTGAGTTTGTCCCCCATAAAGGCGTCCTGGGGATCCACCTTGTCAAAGATCAGTTTCAGGTTCATGGTAATGCGGACGTCCGCCTTCTCAAACGATATCCCGTTTCCCTTTTGGGAAAAATCCGTCTTCTGGGCCAGGCCGCCTCCGTATCCGGACAGGTAAAGCTGGCTGGGGTTAAACTGCACATGAAAAAGCTTTCTGGTGGAGCCTGCCACAAAACCCAGCAGATTCTCCGTCCGGTTCAGCACATCAAACCCCCCGCTCTCTTTTAATCCGGCAACGGAATCCGTCAACCCCGCTGCCCCCGCAAATGTCTCTGACACATCCAGAAAGTCTGTTGCCGACAGGGCGGCCATGCTGCCGGGCAGACCGGTACCCTGTACCGGAACCGGAGCCTCCACCCTGGGTTCTCTCCCTCTCATATCAATGATCTCTATAACAGCCTTCTCCATATTTCCCGCTGCCTGGACGGCGGCTGTGCCTGCCATCTCCTTGAAAGCTTCCATTCCCATATGCCGGCCTCCTTTCCGTCAAAGCGTAAACACTATGCAGGTATCCTGCTGCCGGATTTCCGTCTATAGATTCAGATTTAAGAAATTATTGTTGGTTACCTGCGTAAACCTATCCTTAATCCCCTTCTCCACGCTTTCCCCTGCCTCCCCGAAGGCGTTTGTAAAAGCTTTGTCCCAGTATGTCTCATCATAGGCAAATTCAGACTCGTTCCCCTGCCGGATGGTCATATCCACCACTCCCCGAATGGGATTCCCGTCTTTGTTAAACATGGTATACGTGGTGTCCACTTTGGTTATCTCCCCTCTAAAACACATTCTGGCCCAGAAAAAGATCACCTGTCTGGTCGTATCCTGAGTAAGCAGGGACATAAGGCCGTCAATCTGCTTTTGCACCGAATAGTTCCGCCCCTCCAGCTTCCTGGCCATGCTGCTGATTCCCGAGACCGCGTTGCCCACAGTGGCGGAAAGATTCTCAAGCATAAAGGCGTCGCTGGGGTTCATATCATCAAAGATCAGCTGAAAGCTTATGGTGGTAGACACGGGCTGATGTACCTGGGTGATCTGATTCATGCTTCCGCTTCCCAGGTTGCCTCCGGAATACTGCACCTGCTGTCCGGCCTGAGTCTCCATGTGTATGGTGTTAGGATTATACTGAACTTCCATCGCCACATACCCTAAACCTGCCATAAGACCGCCTTCTGTCAGAGAAGAAAACGTGGGCACCGCCCCACTGGACCGTTTTTCGGATGAGTCCAAAACCTTCTTGGCGGCAGCCAGAAGTCTCTCCTGGAGAGCCTTGGCATCCCCCGCCGTATCTTCCAGAGTATCGTCCGCTGTCACCTGCCGGACGCACAAGACGGCCTTGGGGATGTTCCCTGTTAAACTGCTTAACGCGTTCTGAACGGATGCTGTCAACTTCTACTCCCTCCTTTTTTCATGGAATCGGCATCAGATGAATCGCTTTTCTAGTAGCCGCGGCGTTTCTTCTCATTTTGGAGACGTTTCTCCAACTTTGTATAAATCTGATCCGATATAGCTCCTATCTGTTTTTGGACGCCTTTCTGGATCAGCTCCGTAAGGTCCCCGGTCTCTTTTACCAATGTCTGCCGCTCTTTCTGATGTACGGTGGTTTGGACGATGTGTCTCTCTTCCTCCTGCCGCTCTGACACCTGAATCTTGGCGCTTAAGGACCTGTTCTGTTCTATGATCTGCTGCAGGAATTCTTCGTCTACCTGGTTTTCCAGAGACTTATGTACCAGCGAGATGTCATTTCTCTCTGTGTCCTCCTGCCTCTGGACTTTCGATTCCGCTTCCTGCCTCTCTTCCCACCTCTCTATGACAGTCTCCGACATCTGGCGCCTCTGTTCTGTGTTTTCTTTAATAACCTGCTGTTTTGTATGGTTTTCCTGCTGGATCTGCCTTATGTCATGAAGGAGAAGTCCTATGCTGCTCTCTGTCATATCCGCCGGACGCCCTGCCTGCCCGCGGCTGTTCTGGTACTGCTCCAACTGTTCATAGATCTTTTTTGTCTGCTCCGGCAAAAGCCTGGTCAGATACGTTTTCTCCTCTGTCTGCCGCTGCTTTTCCGCCTCATGTTCCTGCCGGTAATCTTCCAGAAGTTCCTCCGGGTTCTCAAGGGCTTTCAGGCTTTCCCGGCGCATCTGCATGATGGTAGGTTTTAACGTTTTTTTCTGTTTTTCCTGCTGCTGAAAGATTTCCTGATAGCGGTTAAAATTCTCTATGTTCTGCTGATTGATCTGCTTTAGCTGCTGCCTGATCTGTTCCAGATACTCTTCCTGTGTGATCAACGTCTGCTGTGTATGGTTTTCCTGTCTGCCAGCCCCATGTTCTTCATACGGTTGATATACGGAAACCTGCGGCCCCCTGCCTTCTGTCTGCTGCTCAGTTCCCTGTTTTAGAGGGCTCTTATAAGTTTCTGTCAAAATCTGATTTTGGCGTTCCTGATCGTGATAAATGTCTGACTGTTTCCTGGAGATCCGGTTTTCGTATTCCGCAAAAAATTTTTCTGTCCTGTCCACAGCCGTGATATTCTCATCCCCCTGACGCACATGGATGTTTGCCTGACGAACTTCCGTCCTCCCCGGCCAATTCTGTTCCAACGTATTTTCATCGGTTTCTCTTAAGATCCGGCTCTCCGGTTCCTGCCAGTAGATCACCGGCTGAGTCTTCACCATCTGGGATTGGGACAGGATTTTGTTCGTCTCCTTCTCCCTGATCCGGTCCTCCCCCTGTCTGTCATCTGCCGGCTCCCGGACCCAGTTCTCTCTCTCCCGGTCCGCGCTCTGTCCGTAATAAAGATTTACGGACTCTGATCCCTGCGGCTGTCCTGGATAAGGCAGGGGCAGTTCCATCTTTTCCCTGTGATCCCGTAACGGGCCCTCCCCTTCCTCACCATAGGGCTTTCCCGCCTCCATGGGTACAGGTTCCTGCCCCTCTGTCCGCCCTTCCACAAACCAAACAGACCGGACTGTCTCCATGTATCTTTCAACCTGTCTCTTAAGCTTAAGACGGTACTCTCTGAACAGAAAGTCTCTTCTGTCCCCGGATATAACATCCCCTTCCTGGTAAATCGGCATATCAGGATACCGGATATCAGCCTCCTGACGCCCTCTCTCCTGCTCATGCTCCTGAAACGGGAACCCTTCTTCTTCCCTTCCCGGTTCAGCGGGGACTTCCCGGCTTATGGCTAAAAGCTGACAGAGAGCCTGGAGCTCCCGCTCATGGACCTGTCTCTGATATTGAGACAGCAGTTCTTTTCTCTCCCTGGTCAAAAACCGGCCTGTTGTCTCATTTTTCATCCGCCACAGCGTGTTTGCCGCTGTCTGATACAAAGCGTTCTCTATATGAAGCCAGACCTGCCCCTCCCTCTTCTGTCTCTCAAACCGGCTGAAATACAGATTATCGATCAGGTTCAGCAGCACGGCTGACGTGATCTGGGCGCTAACCGTCTCACTGGTGATCTGGCTTTCTTCCATGTCCATAGTCTCATAATGATTCTGGCGCCGATACACAAACGATGCCTTCTGGTCCTGAGCCTCGTTTCTCAACTGATTTAACAGAATATGGGAAGATACCCGTTTCTGCTCCGTGATCTGAAGCTCCTGACTTGCCACATACTGACTGCTTCCGTTATAACTGCTGTAAAAATGATGAAGGATCTGATACACTGCCCCTGTCCGGAGCCGGTTCATGATATCCTCATGAAGGTAAAGCTCCTGCTGCCTTCTGACATTCTCTGTCACCACTTCGCTTTTCTTCTCCTCATAGCGGTACTCCTCCACCATCTGGGTCAGTTCCTCCAGATGATTCCCATACAGGCTGATCAGCTGCTTTGTAGTCTGGGTCTCCTGCTTTAACCTGGCAACCTGGGTCATAAACTGATTCACATTTTCAATCCCCAGTTTTTTCAGCACATCCGTAATATACACCCGGTCCTGATAGGTCAGAGCAATGTTCTCTGTCAAAGCCACGCGGTTCAGCAGATTATTGATGATCTCCAGCTTTGTCTCCTGGGTGTTTTGGATGGCGGTCTGGTTCACCAGGCTGGTCATGCCGCCTTCCCCGATATAAACCTCCGGTGGAACCGCCGCCACATGAAGCAGATCTTCCCTGTGGATCCCTGCAGAGATCATCTGATAATTTCCGCAAATTCTATGATAAAACCCTTCCCAGGAAGAAACCATGCCTGTCTGGCATGTTAACTCGATCGGGCCTTTTATGGTCAGCATGGCGTCCCTCCTTTCTCTGGTTTGATTTCTTTCCAGTTCTATTTCCACGGTTCTTCCATGAGAAAGCTTCCGGCAACATTCTCCATACACGCCATCTCCCTGTAGGCAATGGTGGTAGTCTCTGTCAGCAGTCCGCTTTTCTCCGCGTTCAGTTCTCCATATTCCTTTGCCATCACCGTGCATCCGGTAAAAACGTACATGCGCACCGGAAGGAAATCCCCGTACACCGAATAACGGTTCACAAACAAGATCACCGGAAGCACCAGGTCCGTGCCGTTTGTCAGCGGATCCAGAATATCCACCCCCACATACCTTTCCACCTGAAAAGTAAATGGTTTTGAGACAGGCTTGCGCCGCATATGAACATAGTCGTTAAGCCCGCCCTCCTGGATCAGCTCATACTCATTTTCCCTCTGAAACGCGCGGACCGACTTGCAGGGCAGGTCGTACAATCCCTCTACACGGAGCATAAAATTAAAATTCACCGCCGGATTCCTTCCATAATTCCGGACGAAAATATTTCCCGAATCTGCCGTCGTATACGCCATATCCCATCAACCTTTCTGCTATCGCGAAGCTTTCATCTCAAGAATACTTTTTTCCTTCTCTTTTTTGGAGGGGTTCAAACTCTGATTGATCTGCGATATCTCATTGCACCATTTTCTCCTGCTCATATGGTCCAGTTCCATAACCTCCTTGCTGCCCCAGTGAAAATAGTACGAGATAAACGCCATCTCCCGATACATCTCTTCCTTCGGATAAAGTTTTATCCCTCCCCGGTAAAATTTAAGGGAGCCTTAAAGATCTTCCCACAGTCCGGACACACTGCCTCCATAACAGGAGGCTCAATATCATTGATCCGCTGGTACATATCCTGCAAAAACGCCAGATCCGCTGTAAACAGCTTCTCGATCACATTGGCAGTCACCATCTCCAGCCCTTCCAGCTCTGTCACCACCTTACCCAATATGACGATGGTAAGATACGAAGGATTGCTTAAAACTCTGGGATCCCTGGTGGCGCTGATCTCATCCCCGGCCGTAGCCAGGCGCATCTTCCCTCTTCGGTGCAGCGCTCCCGCCCCGTCCAGGTATCCTTTCGGCAGGGTAAACTCATACACAGTCTCCATCTTCTGCTCCTTCCACGTAACCGCGGACCCGGGAATCTGCTCTCTCCGGCAGATTCCCCAGCCCCGTCTTAATTCTGCTTAAGTTAACAACCTTGTCTTAATTAGGGATCACCAGCTCCTCATAGGCGATCTCCACGCTCTCAATGGCTACATCGCTGGTCTTGGCATCCAGATCCGGCGCGTTGTACTTGGTCACCCAGGCATTGGTCAAGATCCAGACCCTGGTTCCGCTGATGGCCGTGGCAATGGTCTGGGGAGCCCCGCCATTGATGTCGATCATCTCTATCTGCACATTATTCCTGGGGATCTCCCCCCGGACCTCGCTGACGCACTCCTGGATCCAGGTCTTAAAGGCGCTGTCCAGGGTGTAGCCCATCTTCAGCGTCACGTTCCCGTGCTTTACCAGCCCCGGGATCTTAACCGGAGCCAGGCTGTTGGCATTTCCCTGACGGAACTCGATCACGTCAACCGACGCCTCCACCCCTGTCACTTCACTGAACGCCGCGGTTCCGGACACCCCGTCCACCGTAACCAGGAAGTTCATTTTTGTCAAAGGATAGGCAAGGCCCTTATTACTGTTTTCATATGTCGCCATTTTTCATCTCTCCTTTTTCTATATAAATCTCGGCAACCGCTTCTATACTTCTCAGCCCTCCTGGGCCTCTCCGCCTGCCTCAGCCGTGTGCTGGGTTACGCGGAAGATGACGAACTCCGCGGGACGGGAGGGAGCAATACCGATGTTGCAGATCAGCCTGCCGTTCATAATGTCATCCCGGCTCATGGTAGACGGCCCGATCTCCACAAAATATCCCTCCCTTGGAGACGCGCCTGCCAGCATACCTGTCCTCCACATGCTGTCAAGGAAGGAAGAAATGGTCAGGCTGACTCTCTGCCACAGCGTCGCGTCGTTAGGCTCAAACACCACCCAGTTGGTATTGGCCTTAATGCTCTCCTCCACATAGATGAAAAGGCGTCTCACATTGATATACTTAAACGCCGTATTGCTGCTTGCGGTCCTTGCGCCCCATACGCGGATCCCCTGCCCCGGGATAGAGCGGATCAGGTTGACGCCTTCCGGATTCAGGATATCCTGTTCCGCCCTGGTGTAATTTACCCTTAATCCGGTACAGAACACGATCTCATTGGCCGGAGCCTTGTGAACGCCTCTGTTCATATCCGTTCTGGAGTAAACGCCCATCACCGCCCCTGACGGCGGAACAAAATCGCTCTTGTTGGAAGAACGGTCAAACACCTGGATCCACGGATGATACATGGCGCCGTAGGAAGAATCAATGATTCCTCTGTACTCAATAAGGTCCTTTGTCTTGTACATATCCTCCGGCATATCAAACACCGCCACCCTGCTTTTTAAATTCTCGCAGTGGGCTGTTAAGGATACGATCACCTCCGGATCCGTAATTCCCGGAACCGCTATCATGCTAACCATGCTGTTCTCCAAAAAAGACTGGATGCCAGTGCGTTTGCCCGGTCCGTTGTCCTGACCGATAAAGGTAAGGGGAGTCACCTTGTCCATGGAGCCGTCCAATCCGCCTTCCAAAGTCAGCATGCCTCTCTGGATCCCTTCTCCGAAAACCGCCTCCACCGGATTGCCCAGCTTTTCCGGCTGTTCTACGGAAACCTTCACCAGCTCGCTTTTTGACAGCTGGGAAGCGATGTAATTGGGAGACGCCGTATTAAAGCTTAACTCTCCGTAGTTCTCCACCTCGTCATTGTAGCGGATGCTGACATCCACAGTCACCAGGTAGAGCACGGTCTTGGGAATGATTCCTTTATCTACCACCTTGCCTGTAAAGGCGGCCTCAAAAGTCACTGTGTTGTCATAAATGGTGGCAATGCGGTTGTATTCTCCGTTTACCTCTACCAGATCCCCTTCCCTGAAACCTTCCACAGACTTGGCGATATATCCGGTTCCCGACTCGGCGATCAGCTGCATTTTCCGTCTCTGGACCGTGCTTAAAGAGATCTGGACGCGGTTGCCCCATTTTCCTTCATTGGCTGCCTCCGCCGTAAGGATTCCCAGCTCTTTTTTCGCCGCCGCTGCGTCCTGTGGAATCACCCGGGATACAAAGCATCTGGTTCCCCCGTTAATAAAAAACTGCTCCACGCTGTTAGCCAGATAGCGGTACCTGCCATGAGTGAACTGGCTTAAAAATCCTCCAAACTGTTTTGTAAAGCTCTTGAAACTTGTTACCAGGGACGGCGCCCCTATGGTTGGGCCCTTTTCCGCAAAGCCGATAAATCCGGCTGTGCTGGTCCCCACACCTTCTATGCTCCGGGGAGAATTGTCATATTCTTCCACGTATACGCCGGGTGTAAAATATTCTGCCATGATAATCGTTCTCCTTTCATTCTCTCACTCTCTTTTAGGCATTTACGATATGACTGCCTTTACCTGTCCCGGAGAGACAATGCCTATATTGCCCATTCCATTTGTACACATAAGCTTGCAGTCATTGGTCAGACAGGGTTTTCCTCCTACCAGCACCGCGGGCTTTGTGGGAATCCAGGTTCCCGCCGGCACAAGCATACACGGCTGGGGCGTCAATACCCCCAGAGCCGCCGCCGTAGCGGCCGCCACCTGTGGATTGGCCATGGATACGCACATTCCAAAGGGGGTGATATTGGCTGACTGACAGTCCTGGATCGTGGCAGCCGGCTTCCCCTCCACCATACACACGGTCTGGGACGTGGCGTTTACAGTCCCTGGCGCTGTCCCGAAGGAACACATGGCCGACGCGCCGGTCACTACAAGCTGCACCATAATCCCCGCCCCTTTTCTTCCAGCCTGTGAAAGTCCACTGTCCTGAAATTCACCTTGCCCTCCACTACATACCGGACCAGATACAAAAGACGGGTTCCGTCGTCTCTGACCCTTAGCACATAATCCCCCTCCGGCGTTACCCTTCCAAAGACGATCCGGGCAATGGGAGAATTGACGGCAAAAGCCTCCTTTAGCGGCTGGCTGATCTTTACGGAAGTTCCCGATATCTCTTTTTCCACAGCAAACGGCTCGAAATCCTGCCTGTCCGGGTGGATCAGTCCATAATAAATGTGATCCATGCCTGACCTGTGAGTTTTAAACAGCTTCATTACGCGTTTTCTCTCATCAAATTCACTGATACAACAATAGGCTTGGCCTAAACTTACTGCCTGCACACGTTCCACCCCGGGAAGTTTTCCTTGGAACGTAATAAGCGGCAAAGGACCGGCTGCGCTCTCTGACGGTATCAGGAACGCTTCAGCCGCAGGCATCTGGCTGTCCAGCTTCTCATACTCCACCTTCACCCGGCATGGGTCAAAGCCATGAACCATGATATCCAGGAAACCGTCTTCCCGTTTGCAGTTTAAGAATACGTAGTTACCGTTTCCCCTGTAGACAGGCCGAACCGGCTGATGGTCTTTAAAGAACCGGACATTTCTTTCTTCGATCTCCGCGCCGGTTGTGGTGTCAATAAGACGGACCAGCAGATCCAGCTTGCGGCGAATGACAGATACGTCCACCTGCTACACTCCCCCTCCTTCCTGATTCGCGATGTGCAGTCCGAAGCTTGCGTCCACGACACGAGGCGTATCGATGACCACTTCGCTAGACAGAAATATGGGCGCCGCCTTATAGAACAGGCTGATCTGATATGGCTTGTTGATCGCCTGCCACACCCTTACCTTCTCCTCCAAACTTATCTTTGCCTGAGACAGTACAATGGGAGGCTCCTGCGTGGTGATCCAGGACTGCAGCTGATTGGGAAGAACAGAACTGTTGTCATTGACAATCTGCGCCACTCTTCCGATGATCTTTTGTATATCCGGCGCCTTTAACCCCATCTGGGAGGAACCGTTTATAAAGACCATATAGTAAAGGCCGTACGGCCTGGGCGGCTTTTGAAGCTGTACCCGTCCCTTTTGAATAAAGGGGGGCTGTGTTACCTCGCTCTCTTCCCGGATATCGTACAGATACAGTCCCAGGATGTAATCCACATCCTGGTCCGCCGGGGACGAGATCTCAATATTGTTGGGAGACGGTATAGGCTCCGGACACATTTTCTTGCGCAGCGTCCTGACAATATGAGCGCTTACATCCGCGATAATAGGATAATCTGCCATTACCTGCCTCCTTCCAGGAACGGGGCAAGCAGTTCTTCCACCCGCTTCTGCATTTCCACATCCAGTGCCACTCCGTAATCCGTGGTATCTATGTATTCTGCCTGGCACTGGAAATAGGAAACCCCGTCCTCTTTTGCAAGATAAGGCAGTGTCTGCACCTTCACCGAAGCAGTCAGCGTCTCTTGGGTCCCGTCCTTAAGCGCCACCTGATCACTGTATACGGTAAACCGGTATACCTTGGATTTCCTTGTCAGGGTGACCTCCTTTTGGGAATCGCTGTACACATACCGATAACCCATACAGGTTCCGATGGTCCGCAGAGGAATATGCTCCTTGGCTTCACCTTTTAATTTCAGAAACATGTAGCTGTTTCCTTCATCCACGCACTGATTCAGAAAGATCCGCGCTAAATTAGCGGCCGGCCTGCTGCCTGCCTGTCCAAGACGGTTGACCGCCGCCGTGGCAGCCGCTTTGTCCTTTTGGTCTGCCTCATCAAAAGAACTTCCCAGAGTATGTTCCAATATGCCCCGGATCTCCCCTTCGCTCATTCCGGCCGCAAAACCGCCCTGGTCTGCCCTGCTGCGGTCCTTTTCATCCTCTCCGTTACCCGTCCCGCTGTCAGTTCCGTCTGTCCCGGTTCCGGTTTCACTCCCGCCGGTCCCGTCTGCTTTCGTTCCTGTCTGATTCTGGCCGCTTCCGTCTGCTTCGGCTGCCGATCCGCTCTCACCGGTTCCGTCTGTCCCGGCTCCTGTTCCGCTCTCGCCAGTCCCGGCTGCTCCCGTTCCCGACTGATTCTCACCGGTTCCATCTGCTCCGGCTCCTGTCTGGCTCTGGCTGCTTTCCTCCCCTCCGGTCCCCACGCCTCCGTACAGATCGTGAAGGCTGCTTTCCCGGCTGTCCCCTAAAGCTTTATCTACGTCTCTCAAAAGCCGCGGACTTCCGGAATCCGCCAGCTTATCCCTGATCTCTGACAGGGCGCTTTCCGCTCCCAGAGACGCCAGACCATTGAGCATGTTTCCAAAATTGTCATTATCCTGGGCATTGCCGTCCGCGATCATGGACAGCGCGTCATGTTTCATCTGGTTGATGTTGTTGAGAGCCGTGCTGTCTCCTGCCTGGTTGGCAGCCAAAGCTTTCTGGGCCGCCGAACTGGAGGCGCTGGCCAGAACCGCGTTCAATTCCTGCTCCTTAACCGCCATCTGTTCATCTACCTGGGAGATAAGCGCCTCATATTTCCTGGCTCCGCTTAAGTTATTGTCGTCCAGAGCATTGGCCTGTTCCAGCAGAAGTTCCTCCTTCCGATCCTCCAGCTTTTGAAGCTCAGACTGAAGGCTTTCCTCTTCCCCTGATACGGATCTTGCCAGACTTTCAAGCCACAGGATATGGTCGTCAACCGTCTCCCGGGCTTTCACCCTAAAATCATCCTTTGCTGCCAGCCCGTAAAATCCCTCCGCCAGCCCGATCCTCTCATAGATATAGTCCGAGGCATCCGCTGCCTGCTGCCGCTTTACTTTTGCCTGGATCAAATATTGAAACTCAGACTTTGCGCCGTTTACCACGGATTTCCTGTCATCCAGCGCCTGGTTTCTGGCCGCCTGGCTGACTTTGTTTGCCACTGCCGCCTCATAAGCGCCTCCCGCTCCCTGGGACAGCGTCTGCCGGTATTTATTCTCGGCAGTACCCAGCAGCTCCCCCTCCAGAAGAGCCAGTTCTCTGTCCCTGTCAGCCGTCACGTCATCCTGAATGTGATACAGGTCCCGAAGTCCCAAAAGCAGCCCTTCTATCTGTCCGCTCCAGCCGCCGGACGCCAGGTCTATGACCTGCATACTCTTTGCGTATTCCGCGTTTTTTAAAACCGTGTCCCCCTGCTCCAGCATCCTGCCGGAATGTTCAATATAGCTTTCCTGGCAGCTCTGCATAGCGGTTCCCACCGCATCGCTGACATCCACATCATCCACAAACTGTTCTTTGTCGTAATCCTCGCTTACATATCCGTCCCCGGAACAGCGGTTCTTTAACTTCATCAGCTCATGATCTTCGACCTGTGACAGCAGGTAGAAGATCTCCGCCCTCCGCCTGGCGTCGATGCGGCTCATCAGACTGCTGACGATCTCAGCCAGCTCCTTATTATCAGATGCCTGCAGCGTTTCATAACAGCCCAAAAGCCCTGCCAGCTGCTCATCACACAGGCTGGTTACGTCGTTACTCAGATCAAGCTCAAAAAATTCCCGAAGAGTCCTGTAATAATACAGCTCTACCCCTTTGCTGTCCGACGAAAACTGGTTGTCATATTGAAGACGTACAGGCTCCAGCTCCGGAAGGTTATAAAGATCATAAGGATCCGGCGTATCAAAAATACTGACAGCTCCATCGCTTCTGGCATCCCTGGTGATCCCGTCTGCCCCGGTATAACATGTGACCCACAAAGGAGCCAGCTCACTGGCTTCCACCATGGTCCCCTGATCCGAGATATCCCCAAGGCCCGACGCGTCGGTGATGTCAAACCACGCGCCTCCTGCCAGTTCGGACTTGTAGTACACATTCATCTGATTACTGTCCGCGGCGCTGTCCACAGCCTTTTCATACAGTTCATCAGTCAGGGACTGAGAATGAACCAGATAGGTTCCGATAAACAACACGGAATCCTCGATCATGTGGGAGGCAGCATACTGCTCATAAGTCACTGCCCTGGATTCGTCAAAGATGGCTCCTTTTGCTATCTGACGGCCCAGAATCCCTGCCAGGAAACAGCCGCTAAACATCATTGCCCCTATTTTGGTTTTCTTTCCCGCTCTCATGTTCCCTCCGGATTCTTCATAAGCCTTAAATTACCTGTATCAAAATATCCTGTATAGTTCAGTCTGGAATCTTCACCGTAAAACTCGATCACCAGCTGATCCATGCTTCCCTGCACCAGGGAAAGATACTTAAATCCCGTATCCACAGGGATCAGTCCATCGCTGATAAGATATGTTCCGTTTCCGCTTTTGATCAGATAGTAACCGATCTTCTCCGACGCATCCGGCTTGAGGGTGATGGTCACCATTCCTGTGACGCTGTTTGTCTGGATGGCGTAGGTTCCTACCTCCATCTTCTCCTGGCTGACCGTGGCATACCCCTTTACCATATTCAGGGGGCCGCTGTACACATCCGGATCAATGACGCAGTCATCTACAAACGTATCCCCATTGTAGAACCGCAGCTTCACCTCCGACACATTGTCCTTTGCCAGCCCCAGATGCCTTATGGAGCTGTCAATCTCTGTCCTGCTGCCGATCTGAGTCTGATCGCACCACAGCTCAAAATCCGTGATGTCAATGTCAAAATCATCCGGCAGTCCCACTCCAATACGGAACTCCTGTTCCTGGATAATGGACTCGATATAATAATAGGCGCCGTCAGCATACTCCTCCTCCACAAAGCTCTGCCCTCCACTTCCCGCGTTCAGGCCCGCGCCTCCTTCCTCCAGAAGCGCCGTGACTCCGCCGCAGGTCAGCCGGTCAAAGGAATACAAGGTCTGGGAATAAGCTGCCAGAGCATCAAACATCTCATTCTGCAGATCTTCATAATCGTCTAAAGAAGATTTGTATTCCTCATAAGTCATCTCTCCCAGACGGTTGAGAACCTCATCAGTCATAAGCCGTTCCCTGGCTGTATCCACCTCTTCCTCCAGAGACAGGTAGGCGTTTCGCATACTGACTAAATTGTTGAAACCGTCTTCCACCTGCTGGGTTAAAGACTGCTTCTCATTATTCTTATCCAGGAAAGCATCCTGGTACTCCATCGCTGCCTCGTACAGGGCATAGGGCTCATTCTCCACATACCGGATACCGGATATCTGCCCCTTAAACCACTCCTTTGGAATCTTGATAAAAAGAATCCGGATATGTCCCTGCCACGGCTTGTCAATCGCTGTGAGAAATTCCTCGTACTTCTTTTTAAATGCCTTGCCATTGATTTTCTGCCCGGCAATAGCCTGGTTCACATATTCAGAGATGTAGCCCATCTTATCCCCGTACTGGCCTTTCATCAGGCTGTAGTTGGTTCTTAAGGAGATCAGGCTGGTAGCGGCGTTCATAGAAACCTCATAATAATTCTCATCCCTGTCCAGGGTATACTGAATCAGATCCTTTAGCTGGCTTCTCTCAATCTTGGCGTCCACAAATGGATTCTCAAACCCATACCCTGTGGTCACGTCCATCCCTATGGATGAGGACAGCTTCTTCTTGCTGGCCTCCAGCTTTCTCTTATCCGCCCCAATCTTATTCTTTAAAGTCTTGACCGCCTTTTCCATGGTGTCAATATCATTTTGAGTGGCCTGCCCCAGTTTCAGACGGGACCGGTTCTTCTTAAGAGCGGTCTCCATTGCCCCAATCCGCTGCTCATTAAAAGAAATAGCGTCCTCCAGAACCACAATATCCACATAAAGGTTCGAGATATTTTCATAGACCTGCAGAACCTGGTCTGTCATCTTGTGCTTTATCGTGTCAATCTCTGACTGGATCTGAATCGGCTTAAACTGAAATTCATAAGCTTCCGACAAATCAGGCTTTTCCGGAAACTTAAACGACAGAAGAGGCGTCCAGCGGAATGTGGCCATATTCTTTTGTTTCAGCTTAATGGACTTAACCGCTTGCTTTAAAGAGATCTCCTTTACCTGAAGTTCGCTTTCCAGCTTCTCATAAGCCGGGCTGTTGGCAAGTGCTGTTTTCTTTGCCATGTCCAGAGTCAGGATACGCTCCCCCGCCGCCTGGCTTACGATCTGCCCGTTTCCCGCACAGGTGCCGGCTATAACAGCCGCCGTGAGCATGGGAACCAGACATCTTGCCAATCCACGTTTTTTCATGTCCCAGCTTACCCCTCTTCCCGTTCAATAGAATAGAAGGAGAAAGACTCTCCCCTATCCTGACAGATAAATGTATAGATCAGTCCGTCCTTGCGAAACGAATAGATATAAACCGTATAAGCAGCATCAAAACCCTCTATGGTCAGATAATCGTCAAACTCCGGGGAAAGCTCCATGTCCACTTTCTTCTGGCCGGAATTTTTGTTGTCTGCCATCCAGTTTATGGCCACTGCCTCCGGCATGTTTACCTCGGAATTGCCCTGGTAATCCTCGCTTCCAAAAAATCTCTCCAGCTCTTCTATGGTTGTCAGGGTTTTCCCTCCTGCCCCGAAGGAATCTTTAAGGACCAAAACCCTGTCCACACAGATCTGGTCATCCAGCGTCCGGCTGTCTCCCCATCCGGTGTACATGGCGTCAATATCCCGAAGGACCACCGCAAAGTTCTCATCATCCTCATACAGCGTCCGCTTTCCATTGTAAGCATCCGCCACTTCTGACGCCTTCTTCCCCAGAAGCCCTGCGTACAAAAGCTCATCCTGGCTGAAACTTCCGGTATAGATCAAATTGCCGCCATTATCATACAGCCTGCCTTCCCCGTCCTTCTTTCCCAATGCAAAACTGCCCTCATAGGCAAGACTGCCGTTTTCGCGGTATAACTTTCCGTTTCCGTCAAATAGATTCTCGTGGAAATTGCCGGTATACATCATGATACCGCTGTCATAGTACCTGGTTCCGTTTTCCTGATACATGTTCTTGTCAAAATTCCCCTGGTAGACCACAACCCCTGCCGGGTTGTACAATGTGCCGTACCCTGTGACGGTTCCGTCCTTCACATCCCCCTCATAGGCCAGATAGCCGGACTTTCCCCGGATTCGGACCCTCTCTTTGGCAAAGCGCAGCATCACGGAATCGTAATCATAGGTTTTTATTCCTTCCGCCCTGGCCGAAACCAGGGTTCCATGTATACTGTACAGATAATAGACGCTTATGACGCCTGTTACCACCAGGATCGCCACTGCCAGCCTCCGGCTCACCAGCCAGCCAAAAACCGAATAATAATCCTGCTTATGTCTCGGCCGGACATCCAGCAATGAGGTAAAAAAATCACGGATCTTTGAAATCCCTCTGGTTCGGATGAAACTCCAGCTTGTCCACATCCTTACCTTTGTAACGATCGGTGTGATCTTGGCCTTCACTGATGTCAGCAGAACCCTGAACAGATTATCACCCATAAATCCGGCCTCCTTTCTTATCTTAAGTCTTTACCTGTCACTGCTCCTAATCTCCCAATACAGCCTGCAGATATCTCCCTCTATATGTACCTGATTGAGATAGTTCTCACAGGTAAACAGATACCATTTTGCCATGGAATCCTCCGGATTCTCCTTAAGCACATCGGAAAATGTACTTCTGGCCAGGTAAAAATCGTGCTGATAGAAAAACGTAAGGCCCTTTTGAAACTTTTGGTCTGTCTGTTCCTTAAGCCTTCTCTGGGCCGGAGGGCAGGCGTCCAGGGCCTCATAGAGCCGCAGCCTTTCGCCTGTATCGACAATCAGGATATACCCGATATACCGAAAAACCCCGTCATAATTTTCCCGGTTCTTTACATCCTCCGTAAGCACCAGGTTTAGTCCCATCTTCTGAAACCACCGGGCATACTGCTCGATCTCCTTAATCTCCCTGGACAAAAGGAAGGGGAAGCTCTGCTGATTCGTTCCCGCCACCCCGTATACATACTGGGCATAGTGGAGAAACGTGCTGGTTCTTAATCCGCCCAAAGATTTCTCCTCACAAAATTCCCGCATCAGTCCTGTCCCAAAATCCACGGTATTCCTGGACTCCTCCAGAAACAAAACCTTAAGCAGGGTCAGATCACTGTGTCCCGATACGAAATATCCGCCGCCTTCCTCCTTGTGCTTCTCGATCAGGGCGATAAACCGGTTCATCATGTCCCCAGACCTTTTGTTGGTATCTCCCGCTTCTGTGGAAGAGACGAAAGCTACGGTTCCGTAAAGCAGGACCATATCTCCTCCATTTACCTCGGTAATCGAATCTTTTCCCAGGATCTTCTCGATATTTTTCGGCGCAAACCGGTAGCATGACTCAAAGATCCGGTATTTGGTGTAATTAATGCGGCTGATGGTCTTTTTGATTTCAAAAAGGCTGTTCCACATAAAATCCACGTCCCTTCCGTGGACTGCCGCCTTTACCACGTCCATCTGTCCGCCTGCCACTGCTTCCATAGCCTTTGACAGCCTCTTTAACTCTCTTCCCTGGAGCGTCAGCAGACTGATGCTTACAATACTCCCTATGAGGAACATAAGCTCCGCGTAGAGCAGATACCCGTTATTGCCGTTTTTGGCCGCAGCGGATAAATCCTCTCTCCTGATGACCCCCATAAGAAGGTACTCCGGATAAAGCCCCTTTGCGGCGGCAGAGCCCAGCACCTGATAAGCCTCTCCGTCTATCCTCATGACCATGCTGGTCTTCTCACCTTCTGCCAGAGCGTCTACCACCTTTTTCGCGGCAGGCACATAAACATCCTCAAACCGCTGGCCGTTAAATCCGCTGGCGCTGACCAACACCTTATGGTCCCTGCTTCGAACAAGGCAGATATCGGTAAACACCTGGGAAATATCCCCCAGATCCACAAAGCCGGACAGCCGGTTTCTTAAGGCATAATACGCCCCGCTTTCATAAAAATCCTCGTCCTCCAAATTTACAGGATGTCCGATCTCCTGGGCCAACGCCTGTACATAATAGAAACCAAAGCGTTCTGCCTCCTGCTCCTTTGCCTTTTCCTGAACCCTGGGGATCTGAACCGCCCCGGCTGCGGTGATGGACAGAAGCACTGCCTCCACAATTGCTATGGTATAAGCTGTATGGTTTCTGTTTCTAAGCATCAAAAACGTAAGAAGCAGCGCCGCGTATCCCATAAACAGCAGCTGAATGTATATGGAAAACCGCTGCTGCCGCAGCTTCATCAACTGTCCGGCTGTCAGTTTTCGGTTAAGGAACGCCTGGCTGATCTGCCCTGACTGTTGAAAATCCTCTGCCCCCGTACCGTCGTCTCTGCGAAGCAGAAGCTCTTTATCCTGGTACCTTGCCTCCACAAACAGCCTTCCCTCTTCACAGGATACAAGCTGGTAAAGCTTTACATCCAAACTCTCCGGCTCCTGTTCCTCTCCACGATCCAGGGTCAGCTCTGCCATCTGATCTTTACCTACAAAATAAACGCCTGCCTCTTCGCCGCCTTCCAGAACCAGAGTCAGGTAGAACCCG
The DNA here is from genome assembly GCA_910585645.1 of uncultured Hungatella sp. GTDB lineage: Bacteria > Bacillota > Clostridia > Lachnospirales > Lachnospiraceae > UBA3402. Next base: position 28,173 of record CAJUFP010000037.1, read on the forward strand.
TCCTTTTCCACTTGAAAGCCTGTAAGCGCGCCGTCCTTTGTCATGTGTAACACCGGAGACGCCGCCACAGGCAGCGTCTGGTCATCAAACCTGACGATCCGGTAGTCTGTCACCGTCTCCTTCCCCCCGCTCCCGGATGACACAAGCACGGCAAAAAATCCTTCTTCATAATCCACCTTCCCAAACATGCTTCCCGGCTGGAAGGAACCGCTCCTCCACACGTTCTTCACTGTACCGTCTAAATCGGACACGTAGAGAATGCCTTCTTTGTCAATATTCTCCGCCAGGTATACCCTGTCCCCTGCCACACAGCCGTCGCTGCAGGAGGAAACCCTCCGCTCACCGCTCCATGACAGGCCGTCCGCAAATGCCAGGGCGGTTATAATAAACATCCACACAAAGGCCGCTATATATGGAATCCGTCTCTTCATTCCCCTTATCCTTTCGTTGAACCCGGTACGCGTCTCATCTAAGCAACGATTCCGTCCCGATGGTCTTGAACCCGTTAAACAAGATCCGCAGCCAAGGAATATCCCCAAACAGCAGCAGGGAGATTAGCGATATCAGCGCCAGAACCCCAAGGATCAGGCAGATACATAAAAGGATCCGAAACAAACCGTCCTGCCTGCGGACAAACCATGCCCTGATCCGCTTCCGGATCCCCTTTTTCTTCCTGGGAGCCGCGGTGATCCTGATATCTTTATAAAGCTCCGTAAACCGGTCATAACTTTTTCTGGAGATCTTTTTTTCCAGAAGCCTGTAGCTAAACGCCTTCTGGGATGCCTTGGGCCTTAAAAGTTCTCTTAAAATCGAGGCGCAGGCAACCGCGCAGTCCCTCTCCGTCTTTCCGGGATCCAACTGCGCCAGATCCAGCTGATAGCTGAAATACACCGTATGATCCTTAGACAGATGGAGCTGTTCCTGCTTTAAAAGCAGGTAGAGGATGGGATAGGGCAGATTGGAAGTGATACAGGTCATGATCACATTGATGCATATGGATTCGCACTCTGCCAGCGTATAGCTTTCTCCCATATAGAAATCCCCAAGAGGTCTTTCCTGCTTGTACTCAAAAGCCATACATAAGGCGCCTCTGTCAGAAAAGCTGTCTATAAAGGAATCCTGGGCTGACATACCTGCCTGCCGAAACACCTCCAGATACTTTCTGGCCATCTCATGTTCCTTTATCACCAGCAAGGTATACAGATTCCCGGCAGACATATTCAGATCCTGACAGATCAAAATATCATTGATATCGCTTTCTTTCACAACACGGACACATTTCAGTTTCATCCTTTGGGATTGATAGAACATACCTGCCAGTCTCCTTTGTTCTTAACAGCTTCTGTGTTACCCTTCTTCCTCAAATCCTTTTTTCTTCACAATAGCGTAGGCATAGGTACAGATAATGGGCATATCAATACAGTAGATCCGGATCTCATACACGCCCTCCTTGGCAGGAGCCGTGTACACGCCGTCTGACGTGATCTCTCCGCTTCCCGGCTCTGTCAGCTCATATGCCACGCTGCAGCTCTCCATATTGTTGTACTTCACATGGAAATAATGACTCTCTTTTGTACCCATAACCACTGTTGGCGTATCCGTGGAAATACTCTTTCCATTATCATTTTCTGACAATCCCAGATCATTGCCAGCCGGAAACTTGATGGCGATCCAGCGGTAAGTAAGCACCAGGTAGTCCACATTTTCAAGAAGCTTTGCCGCCACAATAAAGCTTCCCTTATCATTCATCACCTTTACCGCTGTCTGGGCGTCTACCGCCGCGGTCCGCTCTCCTTTAAACAGATCCGGATTTCCATAGATGGTGTTCTTGACGCTGTCATGGACCGCGGCGTCTTCCGTAATATACTCATAGCCGATATCCACATATACGTTCCCTTTTCCCAGTCCGTGCATAATCTCCCCGGAATAGCGGATATCTCCTCTTCTGGCCGACTCTCCCAGAGGAATCTCCAGAATACCTGTGGCCACTTCCGGCCCGCGTCCCGCGGTCTGCGTCTGACCAGCGCTTTCCCCTTTTGCAGGATTGCACGTTCCGTCCCGCAAAAGCTCCACATCTTTGATAAAGTATTCCAGACACTCTTCCCGCAGAGCCTCCTGGGCAGGAGCCGAAATATACGTTTTTACCTTCCTTTCCAAAACTTCTTCTATAATATAGGCGCTCTCTGTCCGCACCAGCTTTAAGTCCGCTAAACGCACATAGTCCTTATAACCGCCCATATTCTTCATCTCCAGGTTCATCCGGCTCAGTTCCTGGTTCACAAGTTCCCTTGGCCTGCTTTCAGAGAGCATGACTTTTATAGAGCAGTTGGCTGCAGCCTCCACTGCCGCGCCGTCCACATAAGCCCTCCCAGTCCCGCTTTTTAGCAAAATTGAGGTGTCCGTCACAGCCACATTCTGGGTCACAAGCCAGTATTCTTTTTTAATGGACTCTCCGTCTTTCAGGGAAATATCTTCCAGATCGATCTCCATCTCATGCTGTCCGTCTGGTGTCAGAAATACCGGAACCTGAAGAATTCCATGATAAGTCAATTTCTTATTTTCAGCAGAGCGCTTCTTAACCTGAACCTCAATCTTTACATTTCTGCCCCGGCAGACCGTGGCAGGCATCGCCAGACTTACCCCAAAGTCGTCATTTTCAAAAAGGACCGCGCCGGTGAGAAATTCCTCTTCCATCCGGTATTCTTTTGCGGCTTCTTCCTGATCCATCAAAAAAAGCTGATACTCTTCACGGATCCGGTTATACTGGTATTCCTGGCTGCTGTCATCCGTCCCCTGATTCATGGTATAAACCGTATGTACCGGCTCCTCCTTATACCGCACACAAAGGCTGGCCATATTGGATTTCAGGGTCTCAAACCCTTCAATAGCTGACAGCTTCTTTACCACAGAAGTCTCCATCACAATCTCCCTTCCCAGACCATCAACGGCAACCCCGCTCTCCACCAGAAGGGACAGATCGTCTAAGCTGAACACGCCGCACCCGCACACAACCCCGGTTCCATACATCAAGTTATTGATAAATCTGCGCTTATTATTAAAATAAGTCTGTTCAGCCTGGAAATCCGCCGACGTAAGCATCTTTCCCGAATAATAACGGTTCCGTTCAAATGGGTATAATTTTGTGTTGTTCATCTTCCATTCCCTTCTCGATGTATGTACATGTTCTAATTTTTATCACATTACCTGACTTAATTTGTCTAATTTTAGCATAAATAAGTAGGGGTAGCCACTGGCCGAAAGGTTAGTCGGCGCGCTGTCAGGCAGTGGGGTTCTGTGATAAAAAAAGGCCGGGAACCTGTTTTCAGATTCCCGGCCTGCGGTTTTGTTTCTGTATTTCAAATTTTATTTCCTGTTTTCTAACTGTAACTTCTCAATTACACATGTATGCTTTTTCGTTTTCCTGTCATAGCTGATTCCTGCCATCAACAGGCTTCCCCTATAATCTTTCAGAGCATTTACATAATTTCGTTCTTTAATCTGCGCAATAGCCCCAGACACATCTTTATCCCACTTCAATTCAATGATCACTGCCGGCTTATCTTCATGAATCCTGCGCGGAATGAAGCATACATCCGCAAACCCTTTTCCACTGGGAAGTTCCCGAATAATGGTATAATATTCTCTGGCAAAATAAAATGCCAGATGGATGGTACAGCTTAAGGAATTTTCATCGTTATACTGAAGAATAGAAATCTCCTCATGGGCGCGGCCAACTCCCTCTGCCACAGCTTCGCCGTCCATGGCCCACAGCGACTCCAAAAGCTTTCTGGAAGCCTCCACAGAGTTTATCACCTCATGCCAGTCCATGGTACGGATCGCGTTTACGTATTCCTGAGATACCTCTCTGTTGGGTATCATAACAGTGCCAAAAACACTGTCATAAGTCAGGTATCCAAGATGAATAAGAAGTGCCAGAACATCGTCTTTCGTCGCAAATGTAGTCATATCATTACTGAACGTTCCGATATTGACACTGATATTTTCTCCTGCCAACATCCTGACAATCTCATCTTTCAATCCGTCGATATCCATCTGAATATATATTTTAAGAGCCTCATAAGTCTCTGTCTGATTCCAATAGGTTCCGAATTTATGTCGAAGCATGGCTTCCACCACAGACTTGGGGCTGTAGATGGAGTAATTGATATCTTTATCTTTCTTATGGGTAACCAATCGATACCCGTCATACCATGCCTTTGCCTCCTCAAAACTCATTTTATATTCTTCACAGAGAACCTTTACCTCATTTTCGGTAAAACCAAAATCCTCCGCCAGATTGCCCGGGTCAGCCATGGAGTATTCCGCGAACATATTCAACGCAGAGTGTGACCCATATTTCTTAATTGGCAAAATCCCGGTCATATACGCCAACGCCACATAATCCTTATCTTTCAGCCAGGCCCGCAAAAAATCAAGATACTGCTTTTGAGCATCCCCATCCTGCTGATACTCCCTGAAAAGGCAGTCCCATTCATCAATCAGTATAATAAACGGCTTCTTCGTCCCGGCAAAAATATCTTTCATCACCTGAATCAGATTATTCTCATCCCGCAAACGTACATCCGGAAAATGCTCCGTCAGATCAAAGATAATATATCTGCAAAACGTAGACAGCATCTCTTCAACGTTTCGGGACATGCTCAAAAATTCCTGCATATTCACTTTTATCACATCGTATTGATTCAGATGTATTCTGTATGTTTCTGTCCGGCTGACCGCCAGATCATCAAACAGAGGGGAGGAATCCTCTCCTTGCTCATAATAGGCAGCCAGCATATCCGCAGCCATGGATTTTCCGAAACGCCTTGGACGGCTGACGCATACAAACTTCTGCCTTGTGTCCAAAACGCGGTTCATCTTTTCGATAAGCAGCGTCTTGTCCACATATATCATGGAATTTATACTTTCGCGAAATCCTTTATTGCCCGGATTCAGATAACTGCCCATGCCCTGCCTCCTGTTTTTAACCTTTCCGCCCCATATCATTTACCACATTACATTTCCCGATACCTGCCAAATCCCGCAACCCATCACATAAATTTCACAATATTATACCCGCAAATCATCATGATCGCAGCCATCAGCCCCACAAACAGCTTATTGACCATCTCCCCGTCCATCCGCCTGTTGACCACCCTTCCGGCTGCTCCTCCCAGGATTCCGCATCCAACCATGATCACCAAAATCCCTATCCCAAACTCCGGCACGCTCCCGGTCACCAGTGTATTCACAAGGCTGGCGATCTGGGAAAACAGGATTATATACAGAGAGTTCTGGGCCGCCGTCTTTGTATCCATGGAAAAGAAATAAAACAAAACCACCAGATTAATGGGGCCGCCTCCAATGCCCAAAAAGGAAGAAAATATTCCCAGAACCAGCCCTATAAGAATACAGACCCACACATTTGACACCTGACGGGTCTTAATCCTGTCTTTCTTAAGGGTATAGATCAGAGTCCCCAGGGTAATGACCAAAAGGCAGGCCGCCTGTACGGCTCCCACCTGGTTCTTATCCTCCACCAGGCCGGATATGTACTGAAACATCATCTTCCCGGCAACGCCCCCTAAGGCGGCTCCGATGGCAAGGGGCGTCCCTGTCTTCATGTCCACCAGAGAAGAACCGCTTAACCTGGCCTTCACCACAGAATAGCAGGACATGGACAACACGGTGCAGCCGGACAGAAAGCTGATACTGGCCACGCTTAAGACCCCGAACATATCCAGAATCGGTTTGATCAGCACTCCGCCTCCGATCCCGCAGATAGCGCCGGCCACAGACGCCAGAAAACTGACTGCCGCAAAAATAATGTACAGACTTACACTCATTATATGGTTCCTCACTTTCCTCTTTTATCCTTGGCTTTTCGAACAAACCTATTATACTCCCATCCAGATACAATAGCAACCGCCTGGTCCTAAACTGCTCTCTGGCAATTCTATTCTCAAACATCAAAAGGTAATTTCCGAATCACGGAAACTACCTTTGATCATAAAAATACAGCTTATTTACCGCGGATCTTTCCGATCCGGCACCACATCCCCTGTCTCCATATAAAACCGCAGCAGCCTCATGCGCATATCCTGAATCTGCATCTCATACCCCGGCTCATCAATACGGTTCACCAACTCCATAGGATCCTGCTCCAGATCATAAAACTCATCCGACTCGTAAAGCCGCATCACATACTTGTACTGGCCCATGCGCACCATAGCTGCCTTTGTATGCTCCGGCCCTTCCTGGCTCTGAGTGGACAATCTTGGCCAGTACGGCGACTTAGGCCCATGACCGCCCTCCATAGCCTGCACTTCCCCATGGATGCGCCCTCCCTCACAGAACACCGCGTCCTTGTGGACCGGACTGCCCGCCACGGCGCCCAGGAGGGATTTCCCGAACTGGGTGTAATCCAGCTGAAATCCCGCCATATCCGCCCAGGTAGCCGGAAGGTCCACAAGCTCTGCAAGCACCTGGGTTTTCCCCGGTTTCACAGGGAACATGGCGGCAGGCTTGATCAGCAGAGGCACATTGGAAATAGGGTCCTCAAAACAGTTCTGTACCTTTTCCGTGATCCCGTAGTCTCCTGTATAATCCCCATGATCGCTGAATACGAAAATACTGGTGTCCTCATAAAATCCGTGTTCCTTCAGCTTATCCCTGACCATTCCGAATTGGTAGTCAAACCGCTCCACCATTCCAAGATAAACGGCTCGCAGCTCTCTGAACTGTTTTTCTGACCAGTTCATCAGATTCTGCTTGGAACGAATACCCGAAAGCATAGATGGTTTTCCAGAAAGCTTCTCCACATCCGCACGCCTGGGCGGCACTTTGTCCCTGTCAATACTGCCAAACCATGGCTCCTCACATCCGTAAGGCGGATGAGGAAAACTTAAGGTTATGTACAGGAAAAAGGGCTTGTCATCCTCCCTCTGCTTCTTCCTGTCCAGATAGTCCAGGGCGCTTTTCACACAATTCCAGTCAAAGGTAGACTTTGCCTGTTCCGCATCCATCTTCCCTACATAAAAAGAATAGTAATTATCCTTTTCCATAAAATCCGGCATTTGAGTCCCCACCCTGGGACCGGGAGAAAACTTCATGTCCACGTCGTCCCGATGGTTCTCAAAATCACTGCCGCTGTAAAACTCATCGCAGTAATCGGTCTTGGCACGGTTAGCGGGAATCACATCATTGCGTCCGATCCAGATAACCTCATATCCCTGCTCCTTCATGGCGCGCAGAATATTGGGCTCCTGAGGTTCCTGTAGAAAATGCATGGTCCGATGGCCCGTAGTGTGGGGATACCGCCCTGTGAGAAAACTACACCGGGACGGAACGCACACCGGATTCTGGCAATAAGCATTGGCAAACGAAACCCCGTCCTCCAGAACCGCGTCCAGATTCGGTGTCTTAGCGGCAGGATTCCCCATGTGGGAAAGGGAATCACAGCGCATCTGGTCCGCGACAAACAACAAGATATTTGGCCTTTTTTCCATAAAACTCTCCTCTCTACTCCTGCTCCTCTTTCAAAGCCTGGGTATCCAGCACTTTAAAAAACGGGAAATAACACACGATTTGTATCAATACCAGAACTGCCTGCCACACAGCCAGCTTCCATCCGCCGCACAACATGCCCGCCAAAAGAATGGGGGTGCCAAGAGGGATCTCTATGCCGTTCATAACCGGAATCACCCCAATAGAAGTCATAAGGTAGGACAGCGTAAACGTAATGATAGGCGTAAAAATCAGCGGGATCAGCATAATGGTATTCAGCACCATGGGAAGTCCAAATGTGATCGGCTCATTGATACCGCAGATCCCGGAAGGAAGGGCCAGCTTGCCCAATGCCTTGTACCGCTGGCTTTTAGCCAAAAAGCACATAATGATGCACAGGCCTACCGTACCCCCTGCCCCTCCCAGAGACGCGTACCCGCTCCAGGCAGATTTCACAATGATATTGGGAAGCTGTGTCCCGGCGCCGTAAGCGGCCAGATTTTCCATAGCCAAAGGCATGTACAGCATATTGATAAAAGGCATGACGATCATTCCCCCGTGAAGTCCGAAAAACCACATGATACTGCACATTAAGATCATCACAATCATGGTAAATGGACTGGCCCCCAGCGCAGCCAAAGGCGCTTTCAGCAAGGTGTAGATACAGGTGTTAATGTCCCCGTAAGCAGTCAGCGAGAACCCGAAGCGAAGCAGCGCGGCCAGGAGCAAAATGATAAAGGACGGCAGGATTCCCTGAAAGGATGTGGCGATCTGAGGCGGCACGCTGTCCGGCATGCGGATGACCAGATTTTTATCAATGAATAATTTGTAAAGCACCGGGATCACCAGACCGAAGATCATAGCCGTAAACAATCCGGCAGCCCCAAGATAGGTGGTAGACAAGGCGGCAGCCACTACTACCGTGACATCCTTCTCTGTTCCCGTTACTCCCAAAGGAATCATAACAAGAAAGACTGCCAGTGTCAACAAACCGATGCTGTCCGCCTGTTTCTCCATACCAATATTCCCTGCCGCAGCCCGGGAAATACTGTATACGGAATAAAGGGCAAGCATATCTGTGGTAATCTTGGGAACGAATGAAAAAATATCCTTTAGATGGGCTGCAGTGATCATGTTCTGATAAAAACTGATGTTCAAATTAGCCAAAAGGGTAAACAAAGCCCCCACAATAACCACCGGAAGGCAGGCGGAAAAACCGCTGCTGATGGATTTCAGATAACGGTTTTCAGATAATTTCTGCGCCAAAGGCAGCAGGGCATTTCCCAGTTTCTCTGTAAATTTCTCCATAATCAAACTCCTTTGCGTTTAAAAATTCCTCTGTGCGGCAAGAACCCGGTTTCTTTAAACACATCATACTTTATTTTGGATAAAAATTCAATATAAAAATGGATAATTATCCAATATCAGCATTATACACAAATTCGATAATCCTTTTCCACATTTTCATCCATATTTTTATAAGTTTTATACAATTTTTCTCTTCTTTCCACTCAAAAACACTTTATAGAAGCTATCCTCCGGACACAAACCGGACATTTTACGACAAACTAATGGATATTTGTCCAAAATTCTGTTACAATGAATACAGTTCCAAAAAAGTATCAGGGAGGACGCTTATGAATCCGCTGGAATTATTAGAACAGAAACTTCCCGGCCTTACCAAGTCGGAAAAAATCATCGCAGAATATATTTTGGGAAATCCTATGGCTATTATCCGCTACTCACTGACCCAGGTAGCCAAAGAATCCAAATCATCCAACACGGCAATCATCCGTCTATGTCAGAAATTAGGATATCAGGGCTTTTCCGAGTTTAAGTTTTCCATGTCCAGAGCCGCATTGTCAGATACCCACTACACAACCGCCGCAGATGCCCAGGACAGTGGATCATCCATGTCAGCCATTGTCGCCCAGTATGTAAGTCATCTAAATCAGATGGCTGCGGAAACAGATATGGCAGAACTTAGGAAGATTTCATCTCTAATCTGTCAAACTGTCAGGGTAGCCATCATGGGTGTCAACCGGACTGCCTTTTCCGCGTCCCAGCTGTCCTACCGTCTATCCAAACTGGGAGTAGCTAATTACCTTGTGACGGATCGGGTGATTATGACGGATTACATGGAGATCTTCGGGCCGGGGGATGTATGCCTCATTTTCTCCATCAGCACCAACTATAAGGAAATTGTACAGCGTTTAAAGAAAAACGGGGCGTCGGTTGTGCTTTTTACTATGAACACCTCATCGCCGCTGAAAAAACTGTGCGACCATTTTATCTGCCTCCCCCAGATCTCTTACAACAAAAAGATGGGATTTCTGGACGACCAGGCCATCTTTTTTGTCTTTATTGAAGCGTTGCTCAGCGAGATCGCAGGCATGTTGAATCAGACAATGAAATAAACATACAAAAAAAGGGCTGGAGTTCCGGCTTCATATGGACTCTTCCATCCCAGGTATGCTTCGCGGTCATGAGGCGCGCCTTAAACAGAGTCCGCCTGTGGCTTACTGTGAGGGATACTGCAAGCAGTTAATTTGTCATAGGACAAAGCAGACTGTCCATATAACAAAAAAACAGGCAGAGGAATCCCCCCTTTGCCTGTTCTTTTTTATACAATATAAATATGAAATTATAAATATTGCAAATGTCTTTGCAGGGGTTCACTGAGTGACAAAAACGAAGCCGATGAAGGCGATTTCTTTGTTCCCTGCTAATCGGACATTGTCATGGGTTCAGCTTCTTTTTGTAAATAAAAAGGCCGAAAAACCGCTATAATCAAGTTTTTCGGCTATATTTTCAGCGTTCCCGAGGTGATTTGAACACCCGACCTACCGCTTAGGAGTTAAAAGGGCTGTTTCCACGCAGGTTCAGCCTAATCCTTGTGGTATCTCCAAGTCCAATAAAATCAACACTTTTGAACCTTTCATTTCCACCTAAGAGCACCTACGTCCACCTCATAGCGGTATGATTCCCATAGTCGTATTAGCAAAATATTAGCAGTTTTTCAATGAAGGTGCAAGTGAAACTTTTACGTTCACTTTGCATTTTCGAACTTACCTGCTTATTTTGCACTTTTGAAGGAGAAAAATTATGCAATCATACCAATTAGAAATTAAACAGATTGTGGATTATCCACGCTGCCGGATATACCGGCAGTTTATCCAGAACTTAATGGCAGATCGAAGCATTCGCACTGGCGGGGGCTCCGGTCTTTTTTATTATACGGTACTTTGCAACTATGCAAATTTCCGTACTTCTTATCTCCGCATAGACGGTATCGGCTATACTGTATACCCCGGTGAGTGGATCTGTACCGTGAAGGAACTGACTGCATGGTTCCGTACCCGCTTTCAGTGCCAGGCAGTCTCCATCCTGGATGAGCTGCAGAAACGCCATCTTATCTCTTATCTTTTCCTTGACCGGGGAAAGGTGGTCAAATATAAGGTCAGAGACTGGAAAAAACATAATACTGTCCTTGATTACAACTGTCCCTGTCAAAAAGATACGGGCTTTTTCTTTATGCCCACTGTGGTTGCTACAGAGCTGGTCAGCGCCGGCCGCTGCTCCGAAATGGATATCCTGCTGGACTTGTGGATGTCCGCTGTCTACAATGACAGCCAGGTGCAGGGTTCGGAGATAGGCCCGGTTGTCTATTTCCGCAATGGCACCGGTTCCCCGTTGGCAGCTTACAGTGAAATGGCTGTCCGCTGGGGCATCTCCAAAACTACAACAGGGCGTATGCTGAAAAAACTTGCTGACATGGACTATATCTCTTTAATGTCATTCCCCGGAAGAACGGGCAGCGTGATCTATCTGCACAGCTACCTTTCCACCATGTTCCAGATATCAGATGTCCTTGTTGACAAGGAGGAGGTTGCCATGGTTCTGAAAATCAATCTTACACTGCCGGATGAAATGGATGAAACAGATCCGCAGGCAGATTCCGCTGTTA
>CAJUFP010000038.1 GCA_910585645.1 uncultured Hungatella sp.
TACGCTTTCGCACGGTCAGCGCGGTAAACGCGCAGACCTATCTGAACTGTTACGGATTACCATACTTCTTACATCATACCAGACGATAAAGGTATTGACAAACCATTTTTTCTCTGGTAGATTATATATAAATAGAACGTATGTTCGAAATTTTAAAAAAGGAAGTGATTTAAGAATGTCTTCAACTGCCATCTACTGTAAATATTGTCATCAACGCCTGTTTGACATCATACCCGGCGCCCGGGGAAGCATTGAGATCAAGTGCTCCCGCTGCCGCAGGATCATGAGAGTCACACTCTTAAACACAGAAAAGAATAAGGACTACCTAGCAAAGGAATGATTTTATCAATTACCAAATAGCAGGAGAGACGCATTGCCATGAAGGCACTGGGTCTCTTTTTTATTGAAGAAAGGAGCCTCCCTCAATGGACTACTACATTAAACTGAAAGACACCCAGATCCCTGTCACCGAAGAGGTCTACAAGGCCTACTGCCAGGGCGCCCGCAAAGAAAGGTACTTCCGGGAAAGCGATATCCGCAACCAGACTTTTTTCTACGACGCCCTTGACACCGAAGAGCTAAACGGTTCCGACATGTTTTCGGACCCTGCCGCTGAATCGGTAGAGGACGCTGTCCAGAAGCGCATCCTTCTAGAGAAGCTGAAAGAAATCGTTGGCCGGCTTCCAAAAGAGGAGCAGCACCTTCTCGCCCGGCTCTACGTGTATGGGGATTCCCTGCGCCAGCTTTCCAGGACCCTGGATATCCCGGTGACTACCCTGCAGGCCCGCCATCAGCGGCTTTTGAAAAAACTGAAAAAAAATTTGGAAAATTAATCGTACATATGTTCGATTCGTCGGATGAATAGTAGAGGAGGAGAAATAACATGAAGAAAGCTTTTCAATATCTAATTCGTTGGTCCATCAACCTTGCTCTCATAGCAGCCTTGCTTTTGGCGGCTGCGGCATGGCTTCCGGGTCTGTTCCACATGAAGGCCTATGTGGTAAAAAGCAGCAGCATGGAACCTGCCATCATGCCTGGGAGCGTCATCTATGTCAGTCCGTACCGGGAGGAGGAAACAGTCTCGCCCGGGGATATTGTCAGCTTTCAGACGGGAGATGCTAAAGTAACCCACCGCGTCGTTGCCGTGGACTTAGAGAGCGGCACCGCGACCACCAAAGGGGACGCCAATCAGGTGTGCGATTCCCAGCCCATTACCTTTGACGCCATTGAAGGCAAAGTACGGTTCCACATCCCCGCCATCGGTTATCTACTGCTCCGTTAATATAGATTGTAACTATGTAGGCAGTACACCAATAGAACTGGAGGTTTGTTTATGGAAAGATCAAAGACAACATTTAAAAACAGGGCCAAACTTCTGGCCGCCATCTGTCTGCTGGCCCTTTTAAGCCTGGGCGGGACCATGGCCTACATGACAGACCATGAGTCGGCAGAAAACCGTTTTACTGTAGGTAAGGTGGATTTTAACCTGTATGAGAGGAACTGGGACGGGGAACGGCCCGACGGCACCTACGCCACTTCCTCCAACGCCACCTCTTCCAATGCCACGGCCTCTAACGCTCTGGGTATGGAGCAGGCGGAAAACATGTATGCGGGCATGGAGATCAACAAAGACCCGGCCATTAAGAACAACAGCAAAAACGACGCTTACCTGCGGATGACCGTAAAGGTTCCCGTGGCAACGGTCAGCACGGCGGACCGGGACGGCAACCTGGTGGACGGGGGGATTCAGAAGGAGACGGAACTGTTTACCTATGACTTAAACCCGTACTGCGGTATGAAGCCTGTGTCCTACTGGCCCACTGTGGAAAACGGCTTCCATGTGTACGAGTACATGTACACCGGGGACGGCTATTATGAGATCCCTGTTCCGGCAGGCCACGATATCCCTCCGCTGTTCCACACAGTCACCTTTGCCAATGTGGTGGACGGGGAGATCAGCGAGAAGACGGAATTCATCTATGTGGACTTTAAGGCTATCCAGTCCGGAGGTTTTGACACGCCTGAGGATGCCTGGAGAGCTTACGACAATCAGTCCCAGTAATCTTGGGACTGATCCTTAAAGGAGGTGATAGAAAACAGCAAATAAAAAATCTCCAGCCCCCTTTGTGGGGCTGGAGATTTTTCTTCTCTTATAAATCCATTCCATGAGCCGTGCTGGCTCCGCTTTGAATCGCTCTCTGGTAGTTGGCGTTGGCTTCGCGGATAAAGTCCTCGTCGTCTCTTTTCTCCGGCGGGATGTAGGCGCTTCCCATGGTTCTCTGGCGCAGGTTAAACTGGTTCATCTCCTGCTCAAGAAGCCTTGCGTCCTCTCTCATCTCGCTGCTGGCCGCCGCCGCCTCCTGATTCACGGACAGATTGGCAGTGATGGAATCATTAATCAGCTCTACCTGCGTATGTATGCGGGATATAGCCTCCTCCTGTTTCTTGGAGGAACCGGAGATCGTGGCTACTGTCTCAATGATCTTGTCAAGGTCTTCCACTATATGCTGGAATGTCTTAAATGCCTCGGAGCTGGTCTGGCTTCCGTCCTTTGTGGCGCGCATCGTATCTTCGATCAGCGCCTTGCTCTCGTTAGCCGCCTCCGCGCTCTTAAGGGCAAGAACCCGGACTTCATCGGCAACCACCGCAAATCCTTTTCCCGCTTCTCCGGCCCGGGCCGCTTCCACAGCCGCGTTGAGGGCAAGGATATTGGTCTGGAAGGCGATATCGTCAATCAGCTTTATGACATTGGCGATCTTCTGGGAGGATTTGTTGATCTCATCCACAGACTTGACCAGCAGGCCCATCTTCACATTGCTGTCCTGCATATCCTGCCGCATGGACTGGGTAAGCTCCGTGGCATGACCCATCTGCACCGCGTTTTCCATCACCAGGTCTCTGGTCTCATTGCTGGAGGCGTTCAGCTCGTTGACAGCGTCTGCCTGCCTGGCGGCGCTGTCTGCCAGAGTCTGGCTGGCGTTGGCAATGTGCTGAGACGCAGACGCTACGGACATGGCGATCTTAATGATCTTGGCAAACATAAAGTCATTGGACTGAACCAGGTGGTACAGGTTCTTACCAAGGGAGTCCTCGTGGGAGCGGATATTGACAAACACGGTCATATCGCCTTCCGCAAGGCGTTTTACCACCCGCACGTTCTCCTGGATGCTCTCCACCATCCTCTGGAAGGAACGGATCATAGAGCCTATCTCATTGTCCTCATTGCCATTAAGTACGCTGGAATCAAACTCGATCTGATCCGCGCCGTCTGAAAGCCGCTCTGACCACTCTGCCACAGCCGTAATAGGACCGGAAATCTGCTTTGCGGAACGGTTGCCGTAAAAGGCCGCAACAAGAAATCCGACCAGCGCGCTGACCAGGTTCAGTACGATCATGATGACGATCAGCCTGTCAAGACTCTCCGACGTATCGTTGGCAATGTTCTGATACTGGGTGGAGATCTTATCCAGTCCGTTGATAACCTGCTGCGTCAAAGGCTTTATCTCCACAGCATACTGAGCGTATGCCGCATCCTTGTCATTCTCGGCAAGGCTCAAAAGCGCGGACGCCTGCTGATGCATCTTTTCATGAGGATCCTTGATGGCTTTCAAAGTATCTTTGATCACGGGATCGGCCAAATCCTCGTCGCTTATGCTGGCCATCCACTTGCCCAGAAGACAGGCATTGGGATCCAGGCTTCCGGTAAACGGCGTTCCGTTCTGAAGGCTCTCCGTAAGCTGCTCTCTCCATTCATAATGTTTCGCAAGGGCAGATTTCGTATCAGCCTGATTGTTCCGGTTGCTCGCCACAATCCGATAATCACGTCCCACCTGCACTAAGGAAACCAGGGATATGACCACCAGCAGACACATCACCAGGATCACGCGGCTGTACCCTGAAATAATCTGCTTACGGATAGTTTTTACTTTTTTCTTGTTCATGTTGCTATCCCCCTTTGGGCATAAGGCCCACACATTTGGTTTCTTTTAACTATAACAAAACCTTAACTGTTGGTCAAGAGGAGATTGCGAAAAACCTATCCTTAAGCTTACTCCCTTTCCTTCTCCCACAAAAACGGATCCCCCAGCAGATCCAGATACCCCCTCAAAAGTTTCCTGAACTCCAGAACCCGCTCATCCTCTGTATCCCGCGGTATGATCTCCGGGTGGAGCTGCCATGGGTCTTTCCCGTCGTCGTAGAGATACTCCCTCTGTTTTTCCTCCGGCATATATCCGTTGGAGATCACATATGTAAATTCCGGCGTCTTGATGCCCCGCCAGCCGTGGGCCTTGTGGGTCATGCCTTTTTTGGCAAAAGCCGAAACACTCTCTGGCATCCCCGGGTAGGAGCACAGGAACATGTGCCGCGGTCCGTTGTCCTCTCCTCCCAAAGCCGAAGGGGCGTGGCTGATCCCCTGGCAGGTATCCGGCACAGCAAGGCCCACAAGCTCCAAAAGGGTGGGCATGTGGTCCGGGCTGGCAAACATGACGGGATTCCTTCCCGGCTTTATCCTTCCTTTCTGCCTCATAAGCAGCGGAATATGGACAGCCTCCTCATACCACACATTTTTGCTCATAAGCCCGTGGGATCCCAGCATCTCCCCGTGGTCAGCCGAAAGCACCACCAGGGTGTCCTCCTCCATCCCGTTGTCCCGCAGGTACGCAATGATCCGCCCAAACTGCTCATCAATCCCATGGACAGCCGCAAAATACTGCCTTGCGATGACCTCCATCTCCGGCGTCCGCTTCTCATCCGGAACATTTGGCCGCCACTGAACAGGCATATCCCGAAATCTCTCATAATACTTATCCGGCACCAGCTCATAGGGAAGATGGGGCGGATTGTAGGACAGAAACAGGGCAAAAGGCTTCTCATCCCCCTGACGGCTTTCCAGGTATTCAAGGGCTTTGTCCGTCTCATACTCTGCCGACCATTTTCCCGGGCAGATCTGCTTTGGCGAATCCGCCCAGTAGTGGGGATTCAGGTGGTCGTCACATGCCCCGTAGGAGAGCCAGTAGGAAAACCCCTGCCGCCGCTCCCCAGGCGGCGTGTAGGCGTCCCAGTCCCTGGCTCCTGACTCCGGGTT
Organism: uncultured Hungatella sp.; assembly: GCA_910585645.1. GTDB lineage: Bacteria > Bacillota > Clostridia > Lachnospirales > Lachnospiraceae > UBA3402. Next base: position 5,087 of record CAJUFP010000038.1, read on the forward strand.
GGCCGAAAAGTTCTGCTCCGACGCGTCCAGGTGCCATTTTCCGATGTAGGCCGTCTCATATCCCCCGTCCTGCAGCACGTTTCCGATGCAGGTCTCCTGAGGCTTTAACATCAGCTTCTCCTCCAGCCCTACCTTGCAGTTGGTCCACAGTCCGATGGAAAAGGGATACTTTCCCGTCATCAGGCTCCCTCTGTGGGGCGTACACAGGGGAAATGTGCTGTAGGCATTGTCAAAGCAGAGACTCTCCTTTGCAAAACCGTCCATATTGGGAGTCACCACCTGGTCCCCCTGAACCCAGCCCGTGGCATGGTATCTCCACTGGTCCGCAAAAATATAGATTAAATTCGTTTTCATTTCAAGTCCCCTTCCGTGGCAGTTCAGGAAACGGCGATTCGCCGCAGCGTACACAGCAGCCGGCAGACAGCCGCCCCTACCAGTACATGTTCCAGTCCGATACCATCCTGGTCAAAGCTTCCATATAGAAGTAATCCCCCCAGGTGTTGCACTCATCCACCCCTCTGTTTGTACACGTATTCTCTTTGGAGTCCCGGGCATAAGTTCCGTGGAGCAAAAGCCCGTTGGACTTCTCCGTATCTTGGTTAGCGCACCGGTCTATGAGGGCTTTTAAGATAACGCGGGCCGCGTCCCTGTATTTTTTCGCCCTCTCCTCATCCAGATACTTTACCATCTCCAGCATCCCGCACACCGCAATGGCCGCTGCCGAAGAATCTCTTGGCTCTGTGCTCCCCGTATCAAAGTCAAAATCCCAGTAGGGGATCAAGTCCTCCGGCAGATGTTTGATAAAGAAATCCGTCACCCGCTCAAACAGCTCTATGTAGGACTCATCCCGCAGATAGTGATAGCTAAGGGCAATGCCGTAGATCCCCCACGCCTGCCCTCTGGCCCAGGCAGAACCGTTGCGGTTTCCCTGGTGGGTCACGCCGTAGGCCGGCTCCCCTGTCTCCATATCCATAAAATAGGTGTGGTATGTGGAATTATCCTCCCGCAGGATACACTTCATGGCAGTCCTGATATGATTCTCTGCCATCCGGGCGTATTTTCCGTCCCCGGTCACTTCACTGGCCCAATACAGAATCGGAAGATTCAGCAGGCAGTCAATGATCATCCGGTACTCCGAAGCCTCCCCCACATTGCCCCACGCCTGGAGAAACTGCCCCTTCTCCCGGTATCTTTCAGCCAGATGGTCCGCCGCTAAAAGAGCCGCCTCCTTTGCTTTCTCATTGCCCGTAAGCTTGTAGGCAGCCACGCAGGAAAGGCTGAACAAGAACCCCATATCGTGATGGTTCACGTCAATCTTATGCTGTATCCTGTGAAGGAAACTGTCCACCTGTATCTCCGCCGCCCTCCGAAACGCCTCATCCCCCGTATGCTCATAAGCCAGCCAGATAACCCCGGTCCAGAACCCGGTGGTCCACTCCACATTTTCCCCTGCCTCATAAAACCCGCCGAAACTGTTGGAGGACGGAAACTTCTCCGTAAACACCCCCAGATCCTCCCTGACAATCCCGACCGCTCTCTCCAGCGCCTCCCGCGCGCACTCTACATCCGCCGCCGGATACCTTAATATAGACTCAAACGTCTGCGCCATATTTCCAACTCCTTATTCATCTGCTCTTCATGTTTCTTATATATTGTGTGCGGTCTTCTAAAACCTTCTGCATACCCCGAAACCCAGAACCCTACACAATCACATTGCCTGTTGCGGACGTCGGACACGCCAAAAACGCAGCCGAAGATTCTGACCATATATTCCAGGAAAAGCCATTTGCACCATGGAAATGAGACCGAAGAACGCAGGAGGGCTGATACCCGACTGTGTTCTGCTTTACCGGGCTCATTGGAATGCCCGGTGCAACAGGCTTTGGATGGAATATATGGTCAGAATCTTCTCAACTCCTTCGCCTTCCGCAACATCCATCCTTATCCCTTAATTCCGCTTGCCGCCACACCTTCCACAAAGAACCTCTGGCAGCTCAAAAATACGATTACAATAGGCACCAGCGAACACACCGAAGCTGCCATAATCCACGCGTAATCCGCCCCGTACTGGGAGATAAACATCCGAATACCAAGCTGAACCGTCTTTAACTCCTTCGTCTTCAGATAGATCAACGGCCCCATAAAATCATTCCACACATTGGTAAAGGTAAAGATGGTCAAAGTTGCCATAGCCGGTTTCCCCAGGGGAAACACGATCTTCCGAAAGATTCCAAATTCGTTCAATCCGTCGATCCTTGCCGCCTCACACAGCTCATCGGGAATGCTGATATAGAACTGCCGGATCAGGAACACGCCGAAGGCTGAAAACGCCTGCATCAGGATCAATCCGATGTGGGTGTCATTGAGCCCCATCTTGGAGATCAGGATAAACTGGGGAACCATGTACACCTGCCACGGCACCGCAATGGTGGTCACATACATCAGAAAGATCAGATCCCGCCCCACAAACTTACATTTCGTAAAACCGTAGGCCGCAAAGCAGCTGGTACACAGCTGAACCACCGTGGTGATGATGGTCAGCTTTGCCGTGTTCTTAAAGAATGTCACCAACGGCAGTTTTTCCCATATAACACTGTAGTTCTCCGGGTGCATGGTCTCAGGCCACCACCTCATGGGGATGGAAAATACGTCCTTGTTCAGTTTCAGAGAAGAAATGACCATCCAGTAAAACGGCACCAGCATGGCAATGGCCAGAACAACCAGAAGAACGTACAGGATCACTTTTGTTGCTTTTCTCTTTGCATTCATTCCGTCTCTCCTCCTATAAATCTTTTGACCATTTCTTTTCACCGCTGAACTGGATCAGGGTGATGACCAGCACAATGGCAAACAGGACGATGGCCCCCGCGCTGGCAGGTCCGAACTCCCAGGTGGTAAACGCCTTCTCATAAATGTAGTTAACCAGAGTCTTGGTGGCATTGCCCGGGCCGCCGCCGGTCATAACGTACACCAGGTCAAAGACCTTAAAGCACTGGATGGTCAGCATGATCAGCACGAAAAATGTGGTGGGGGTCAGCATAGGCACTGTGATGTACCACAGCTTCTGCCACCCGTTTGCCCCGTCGATGCTTGCCGCCTCATACAGGGAGTTGGAGATGCCCTGCAGGGCCGCCAGGTACACGATCATATAGTAGCCCATGTATTTCCACACGCTGACAATGGACACGGCCACCATGGCCCAGTCCTTATCCACCACCCACCTGGGCGGGTCCTGGATGCCCATAAATTTTAAGATCTCATTGACAGGCCCGAAATCCGGCTGGAACAGCATGTTCCACACAGCGCCCACCGCCACGATGGAGGCGATATAGGGAAAATAGAATGCTGTCCTGAAGATGGCCACGCCCTTGATCTTGTTATTCAAAAGCACGGCCAGAAGAAGGGCCAGCACCAGGGTTGGCGCGACGGTCATCAGGGCGTAGCTGACCGTGTGGACCAGGGTTCCCCTAAAGACCTTGTCGCCGAAAATATCAACGAAGTTGGCAAGCCCCACAAACTTCATGGGCCTCTGGGAACCGTCCCAGCTCATAACGCTTAACACAAAGGAAAAAACCACAGGGATAAACACAAATATCGAATAACCGATCAGGTTTGGAAGGATAAACGCGTACCCTGTCATGTTATTGCGGATCTTTCTCTTCTGACTGGAAGTCAGGCCTCCTGTCTTACCATTACTGCTCATAGGCGTCCTCCATTTGTTTTTGCTTCTGTCAGAAGGATCCCCCTCCTGCCCGGGCGGGCTTTGCTGCGAAGAAATCTCTTCTTCGGGGGCTTGCCCCAATGCCCTTAAAACCTGAACCCGAACAGGAGAGGGATCCTCTCTGACCTGCCGCAAAATAAACTGTTAATATTTACTCTGATTTAAGTGATTACTGCCAGCCCTTGATCTCCGCCACTCTCTCTGTCAGCTCCGCGATACCGTCGTCTATGCTGTAGGAGTGGATCATAATCATCTCATGAACCTCATTCAGCACGGTGCGGATCTCCTCAATCTGGGGATCCAGAGGACGGTCAAAGGAGTAGTGGGTGTAGGAAAGGGCCTCAACATTGCTTTCGCCCTCCGGGAAACGCTCTGCCGCGGCAATGGTCTGAAGAGCCGCGTCGGAAGGAATGCCGGTGAACACGCCCTGTTTTGCCAGGATCTCAGCCGCTTCCTCTGAGGAGGCAAATTTCACGAAATCCCACGCAAGGTCAGCCTGGTCCGTAAACGCGCTGATGGCGATGGGGGTAAGAGCTCCCACGGTGTATCCTGCCTCTGTGTCCTTGGAGTGGGGAATGGTGGCAATACCCCAGTTGAAATCCGTCTCCCCCTCTTCCTGGGACTGCATCATGGTGGCAATAAACCAGGTTCCCATGGGCATCATGGCGCACTGCTGGTTCTTAAACACCGATGAATAGTGGATGTTGGCTGTCTTTAAGGTGGAGTAATCCTGGATATAGCCGTTATCCTGAAGGGCAAGGGCATCCTCATACCAGGACTTCATAAACCCGTAGTCTTTCTCCACAACCGTGTGCTTCCCGTCCTGCACCGCCCAGTTGGTCACCAGGGCCTGCCAGGTGTGGTTGTGGGAGCCGTAGACTTTGCTGCTTCCCTCACCGCTGGTCATCTTTGCCGCCAGCTCATAATACTCTTCCCAGGTCATGTCATTGGAGGGATACTCCACATTGGCCGCGTCGAAAAGGTCCTTGTTGTAGTACAGCACATACCAGTCGTTTCTGTATGGAAGAGAGTAGGACTTGCCGTTGTACATCAGCTGCTCTGCCGCTCCCTTGTAGATGGACAGATCCAGGTTGTCTTTTGCGATGTAGTCGTCCAGAGCCAGAAGCTGCTCCTTGTCCACCATCTGCAGCATGGAACCCATATCTTTAACCCAGATCACATCCGGGTCAGGCTGAGCCGCGGAAAGGCTGATCCCCAGGGAGTTGTTGTACTCATCTGCTGAGGTGTCGATGATCTTGATCTCCACATTGGGGTTCTTCTCCTCATAGGCGTCGATCACTGCCTGAAACTGGGGTGTGGCCTCATTGTCCCAGGTGGTCACGGACAATACCTGCTTGCCCTCTGTGCCTTTGCTGCTGTCCGCGGAGCCGCCTGCCGAATTGCCCGCGCCGGAATCCGTGGCCCCGCCTGCGCCCTGGTCTCCCTGTCCCTGTGATGTCTTGTTCCCGCAGGCCGCAAGAGTACCGCACACCATAACGCCTGCCAGGAATGCCGCCATTGCCTGTTTCTTTCTCATGATTAAAATTCCTCCCGTTCTTTTGATGAGTCCAGTCTAACAAATTTCGGTTTTTTGCGGAATCCACGATTTTCGGATTAAGATTTCCTATTTTTGAATTTACCAGATCAAAGGAAAAAAAACATATACTATTTTCATATTCTATTATTTTCTGTATATCTTGTATAAATTTTGTTGTAAATATTGTATAATTAAGTACAGGTTTTTAGAAAGGCGGCATCCAATGAATACAAATAAGATACCTGTAACCTTCCGGAAACGGATGATACTGTACAATCTGCTGATGATCATCTGTATCGCGTTTGCCATCAGCATCTATACGTATTCTTTCTATAAAAAGGACGCCATTGCCAGTGAGGCGGCCAACTCAGCCAACCGGCTGCATTTAGTCTCCTCCAGGCTTGAGATCGCCTGGGATGAGCTGATCAATATTGTCCAGAACTGCGCAGGAAGGAAGTCTCTGTTCCTCACGTCCATCCTGTCGGGCCGCGACGGCCACTCCGAAAAATCCAGCATTTACGCTGCCGACGTGCTGAAAGATTTCTGCGCTATTTCCGGGTACAATCAGTATATCCATAAGATCACGGTGTATAAAAAGGATTCGTTTTTAATTCAGGCCGGCGCCTCCTACGGAAGCTGGAATGACGGGGACTCCATTATGGCAGCCCCCTGGTTTGATGAGTTGCTGCAAAAAAATATGCAGGAGTACACCCTGACGTTGAAGGACAACCCGTTTCCTTTAGACGCCAAGACCGTTCCAAAGCTGATGCCCCTGATCCGGCCCCTTGCCTACTCAGAAACGGAATCTCCCCGGGATGCCTGGGTGTGCCTGACTCTGTCCCCCAGGCTGTTTCAGGATACCCTGGAACTTTTGTCCCAGGACAAGTCTATCCTTATTTTGACCAGCGATTTTTCTCCTGTCAGCAGCATGAATATGGAGGAGTTTTCTCTGGCAGATCTGGAGGGTGTTCTGGGCGCCCACCGGGACCGGACCGGAAGCCTTCGGGTGCGGCTGTCTGACCGGGACTGTATCCTGACCTGGGAGAGGCTGTCAGTCAGCGGCCTGATTCTCTGCGAAGTGCTGCCTCTGGAAAGCATCGCCTTAAACCCAAAGGCTATACAGGCCACCATTGGCCTGGTCTTTCTGTCCAGCATCATCATCGGTTTAAGCCTGTCCCTTTTGTTTACCCGGTACCTGACCCGGCCGATTGTGCGGCTGATAGAGCACATGGACGTGATCTCATCCGGGGATTTTTCCCGAAATCCGGACATTGAGTCCAATGATGAGCTGGGCATCATCGGCCGGCAGATCAATGAGATGTCCTCCCACGTGTCCGCCCTGATGGAGAACCGGATCCGGGATGAGCAGGAGAAGATGAACCTGGAGATCAAGATGCTCCAGGCCCAGATCAACCCTCATTTCCTATATAATACCCTGGATTCCATCAAGTGGATCGCCACCATGCAGCACAGCACAGGGATCGTCCGGGTGGTGTCCGCCCTTTCTTCCCTGCTGAAAAATATGGCAAAGGGCTTTAATGAAAAGGTGACCGTGCGCCAGGAGCTGGATTTCCTTGACAATTATATCACCATTGAGAAGATCCGCTATATTGAGCTTTTTGATGTTGACATAACGGTTGAGGACCCGGCCCTCTACGACGCGGGCATTATCAAGCTGACCCTGCAGCCTCTGGTGGAAAACAGTATTTTCTCCGGCATTGAGCCAAGCGGGAAGCCGGGACTGATACAGATCCATATTTATTCCAGGGATCAGGTGCTGTATATCAGCATCCGGGACAACGGCGTGGGCATTTCAAGGGAAAATATTGACCGAATGCTGACAGATACTTCCCGGGTGACCAAGCACTATATGAGCGGAATCGGCCTTCCCAATGTGGACCGCAGGATTAAGCTGGTCTACGGCCAGGAGTACGGCCTTGCTATTGACAGTGAGGTGGGAGTATACACCTGCGTTACGGTGTCTCTTCCGCTGGAGTTTCAGAAACATGAGATGTAGAGAAGGAGTTTTTTTATGTACCGAATCATTCTGATTGATGATGAACCTTTGATCCTGGCCGGAATCGCTTCCCTTATTAACTGGGAGGACCATGACTGCTGTATTGTGGGCAAGGCTACCAACGGCCATGCCGCCATTGATCTGATCCTGGAGATGAGTCCGGATATCGTGATCACGGATATCCGCATGCCGGTGATGAACGGGCTGGAGGTGATTGAGGCGTGCAGGGACAAGGGCTGTGAATTTGCCTTTATCTTCCTGACCAATCTGGAGGATTTTCAGCTTGCCAAGCAGGCGGTGCATCTGGGGGCTGCCGATTATCTTGTGAAGCTGGACCTGCAGCCGCAGACCCTTGTTCAGGCTCTGGACCGGGCCAAGGAACACTGCTCCCGCATGGAGAGCCATCACAACCGGGAACTGTATTCGATTCTGCTGAAAGATAATCAGAAGCAGCTGGAACGCAATTATTTTTCCCAGCTCATTTTTCAGACCTCAGAGGGAGCGGCCCTGCCGGAGGGGATGCGGGGGGCGGAAAATTTACGCAGGGCGGATAGTCTGCGCACGCCAGAGGGGATGCGGGGAACGGAGAATTTACGCAGGGCGGATAGTCCGCGCCTGCCGGAGGGGCTGACGCCGCCAGAACACGGGCCTGCGGCCAATCCTGAGATCGACGCGCTTTATGGGACTGTCTGTGTGATCCTGTTCCAGATGCGGCCGGAGCAGATTCTCTTCGGACAGCCGGAGGCTTATGATTTTCAGTTTATTGCCAGCCAGCTTCTGGACGTGGTTTCGGGTATCGGGGCCAGGTATTTTTCCAGCCACACCATACTGACGCCCCAGAAGGACACTTTGCTTCTTGTGGCCTGCCCAAAACCGGAAAGCGGCAATGAGAAGTCGCTTTCGGAGTTCTGTACAAAGGTGAATGTGGCTCTTGGCACGTATTTTGCCCTGACCGCCCTGTTTGGCATCAGCCGGCAAAAGCCCGGCCCCGCCTGTCTTGCCCAGGCTTATGGGGAGGCCCGCACAGCCCTGGAACACTGCTATTATGATTCGGCTCTGCGGATCGCCTTTTACAGGGAGCATGGTATGGAGACCGGCCAGCAGGCCCAGAGGGAGTTTAACATTAATTTTTTGAAAAAGTCCATGTCCGCGGCTGTTCTGGAAAATGAGAGTCAGGAGCTTAAGAGCATGTTCCAGGAGCTTTCGGACCTGTTTCGGCAGTACAAGCCTGACAAGACCCAGGCGGCCAGCGCGTGCATCAATATTTATACCTACCTTCACGACCTGCTGCAAAAGGACGGCTCCCAGGACGGCGATTTCCCTTACAGCATTGATATCGCGGAGCAGCTTTCCAGGCTGGCCAGTCTGGATGATATTCTGCTGTGGCTGGACAGCTTCTGTGAGAAGATCTGCGCCATGCTGACGGACCGGAAGGAGAAGCGTTCCGACAAGTTCGTGTATATGGCCAAACGGTATATTCATGAGCATTACAGGGAGAAGCTGATGCTGTCCGATATTGCGGAGTATCTGAAAATAAGCCCCGGATATCTCAGCTCCTGTTTCAGCCGGTATATGAACCGGACGGTTTCTGATTATATTGCTGAGGTGAAGATTGAGCACGCCAAGGAATTGATCGATTCCGGGCAGTTTCTGATCTATGAGATCGCGGATCAGCTGGGGTTTGAGAACGCGTATTATTTTAGCAAGGTGTTTAAGAAGGTGACGGGGATGTCGCCTAAGAATTATGAGTGCCGGAACAGGCTGGATGAGAAGAAGGGCGACAGATAGGCGGGAAAAGTCTCAATCGCTCAAATAGACATTCCTGTCGTCCTTACTGCACATAAGGATTATTCTGTCCAAGCTTCCTTAACTCTCTGGGAGTACACTGAAAGATCTCTTTAAACTGCTTGTAAAACATCTTGTTATTAAAGATACCGTTTTGCTCCATGATCTCCTGGATACTGCCATCCTTGTACAAAAGATCCTGATATATATGGTTCAGCCGTACATGGCTGACATATTGTAGAAAGGACATCCCTGTATTCTTTTTGAAAAAGCGGCAGAAATACTCCCTGTTCAGCCCCAGTTGGTCTGCGGCTGTCTGCAGCTCAATGGGTTCTCTGTAGTGCTGCTCTACATATTGGAAGATCTGCTCAATACGGCTTAGCTGGCTATTGCCCGTGACTTTTGCAGCGTCCGGCACCATGCTGGCAAAGTCGTCCACCAGCACAGCCATAATTGACAGGATCAGGGCGCTGCTGGCAAAGGGATAGCTTGCCTTCTGTACAAAGTAAAGCTGGGTCAGATCCTTCAGATATTCACATAACCGGTTGTAACTGTCCTGCTGTCCGGGCGTAAGCCTTTCGGGACAGCATATGATCTGCAGCAATTCGATGTCAGGCATATAGCGGCGGAGAGAAGCCTTGGAAATATGGATGCAGATTCCCATGGTCTGGGGAAGCTTATAAACCACCTCATGGATCATTGATGAGTCCACCACAATCACGTCTAAGGGTTTTATACAATAACTCTCTCCTTCCATGGTCAGTATGGCGCTTCCGTTTAAAATAAAGAGAATCTCCATCTCACGGTGCCAGTGAAGCGGTGAATTGCAGCTCATGGTCACAAAGTCAATCTGGAATCCCATCTCAGGCAGAACATTGGTCTCTTTAAAAATCGTTTCCATAGCAGTTATTATACTATATTTGGGATTGTTTTCAAGGGAAAAGTCAATATTGACTATATATTGGATAAAATCACACCTTATATTTACCCTGTTTTTCCTGTATTATGGGACCTGTCAGTGGAGAGGCTGATGAAAGTAGAAGTCAATAAGGAGGAAATGATCATGAATAAAAATGTCAATAGATTATGGAATGAGCAGATCAAAATGATAGGGGCAGGAGCATTTGCCGCAGCCATGGCTGTGCTGATGGTAACTGTACGGTATGTGTGCTATTTTTCATAAGCGGTAAGGAAAAGAGGCAGGCGAAAAAAGGTTCCTTCTTCTGCAGGGAGGCATTGTCCCCTGCAAAAAGAAGGAACCTTTTGCCGCCTGCCGCTCTACGCGTCCCTGGTATATCTGCACCTGGGATAATTGCTGCAGCCGTAAAAGGGGCCGAACCTTCCGTTTCGCCTGATCAGCCGGCCTTGGCACCGGGGGCAGAGCTCTTCTGTATCTGTCTGGGGGTCTGCCGCCTTTATCCGTTTTCCTATCTCTTCATAACATCTCTGGTTCATGACACAGTCGTTAAGGGCCCTGTGGGCTCCCTCTGTGCTGATATGAAAGTGGGCGGCCAGATCGATCAGCCGATGGCGGGGCAGCTCCTTCACCCATCTCCTGGCCATGTACAGGGTATCTATGTAATCGTTGGCCATATCCCTCTGATAAAGCTCCTCCATGGCGCAGTTTAAAAATTTCATGTCAAAGCTGTGGATATTGTGACCTACCAGGACTTCATCCCCGATAAAGGTGAGGAATCTCTCCAACGCGTCTTTTAACGGCGGAGCGTCCGCTACCATGCTGTCCGTGATCCCGTTGACCTGGGTGGCGGTATATGGAATGGGGCGGTTGGGGTTTACCAGGGTGGAAAACCGGTCCTGTATGGTCCCTTTTTTTACTTTAATGGCTGAGATCTCTATGATAGCGTCTGTCATGGGGCTCAGGCCTGTGGTCTCAAGGTCAAAGACCACGTAGTCGGGTCTGTAGCCTGACAGACGGGTGGCTTTCTTTTGTTGTTCCATGGGGTCCTCCTTAAATGGATTATTGATTGACAGAGGCAGAAAATGGTTCATTTATCTCAGATGCGCCATCATACACATTCTAATAAAAAATCTTCCAAAGAAACTTTATATCTATAAATGATTTCCAATATGCTTTACAATAATTCTCCCGCCCAGTATTCCCTGTTTCCCTGGAAAAAAATAAATTCTATCCTGTCTCTCTCTGTCAATATTAAAGGTACTAAACTTCGTATGTAGTTCGCAGACAACCGTTTCTTCCTGTCCCGTCATCTCATTTAGCCGAATTTCCTTTAATGCCTGAACTTTTCCTCTTCCTGCCTGCGGTGAACAGTCAATTCCTGTATCCATGGTAAACTGCCGCGAAATCTCCTGATAGGATCTATGTTCTTCCAGCATCTCATGAAATCTCTTCTGATAATTATTAATGCAAACCAAATGCTCCACAATCTCTTCCCGTATATCTTCAAATTTTCGATTTAGTGTATTTATCGTTGTCCCTATCCCTTCCACAAAGAATATATGGGGAAAACATTCCTGCAGATCGCCGCAAAATTCATCTTTCTTTTCTGCTGCCAGATAACTCCTAATACCTGTATAATATTCTAAAATTGTTGATATATAATAAATGCTCTCTTTTTTAAATGACAGCAGTAATAGTTTAGGCGTAATCAGTTTTCCTATATTATTGGCAAATTTGTCAAACACCTCTTTTTCGCTGCATCTTGCCTTTTCCAGGTACCTGGATAGTTCTCTTTTTATATCATTTAATTCAATCTGATCTTTAGAACCAAGCCACTCCCACAATTCCGCTTTATCCAGGGTACTTTCGCAAATTTCATTCCGAATACTATTTTTCTGAATGAACCGTATTAATTCCAGAAAATCGTCCAACTGGTTTTCCGACGCTCCCGCAAACTCTTTCTCAATCTCTTCTCCCCATAGTACGACTTTCTCCATTACTTCCTCCTAAGTTTCCTCAGGGTTCTTAAATCTTCTTCCTCCTGATCCAGAAAACCCTCTGGCCATGTCTCCAAGTCCATTCTTTCATTTAACCTGATATTTTCAACTCTATGGCTTGTTTCCCTGCCGCACACATGAATCGAAAAGAAATTAATGCTTATATCTTCCGGCTTCATGGCATGTTTTAACGCGGCAATCCTGATTCCATTTAATACATGTTCACTATGGGTTTCCACAATCACCTGAACGCCGGCCAGCGCCATAGTTGCCAGAAAATAACCTATATGTGATTGTCCCCTGGGATGCAGATGCGCTTCCGGATTTTCCACCAGAAAAACGCTTCCTCTCTCTGCCATCAGACCTGTCAGAACAATAGGAAGCACATATGATATCCCAAAACCAAAATTGTACGGCGACAAAAAACCGGTATCCAATGCCGGCTGTCTCAGGTTCATCTTACTGATTCTTAAATCTGTCATATCATTAGTGTTTATCTCAATTCCCGGTATTACGTAATCCATCCAGTATTCTATTTGCTTACTAAATGTATTGACCTTTTTACCTTCATCCATACTATAACACTTTATTTCGTTTACTCTGCGATTTCCAAGCACACTCAATAAATGTACCGTATTTTCTCCATATACGCCGCAATTATCTACCATTTTAGAATTAATGATCTGATAATTTCTTGGCCCCCTTCTCTCTGCGTTTAAATAATAGAACCCTTTTGAAAACAGTCCTCCTTCTGACGACATTTTTACAATATCATATTTATTTTGAACAACCATCTCCATGGGACTGCGGTTGTCCGAAATAAGATTATACTCATATTCATCTATCTTCAGGCAAATATCTTCCCGGCTCTTGGAAGATTTTATATGTTCTGCGTCCCCCAGCTGTAATCCATAAACATCGTTCAACTGGATATTGTAATCTTTTACCTGAGTATCTTTAAACAGCGCTGCCTGCTCATAGATCTGTCTCAGTAAAATACAGGCCTGAATTACGGATGACTTTCCAACGGAATTGCTGCCCAGACAAACTGTTATATTTCCTAATTTTATTTTAGTTCTTTCTGAAAAACATTTAAAATTCTCAATAGTAAGTTCCCGATGCATGCCTCATTCTCCTATTATTCTCTTAACCGTATCATAAACATAGTTCACGTTTCTGGCATCATTGGTTGCCATAGACAGTGCATTCCTGAATTTCTCATTTTCGCTGATCTCCATCTGCATTTGTCTCGCTATCTCATGCTTATCCTTCTCACCAATCCTCTCCTGCGTAATGTCGCAAAGCACTCTGGAAACTCCAAGGAAAAGGGCCTTGTTTACATAATTTGCTTTTCTAAATGCATTATCTCCAAATAAGTAATAGGCATTATCCATAGCCTGAAAGAAGCGCTGTCTTACTTCTATAAATCTCTCCAATTCCAAGCTATTCAGTATCTCTACCGTATCATCCAGCAATTCGTCCATGCCGCCTTTGTACTCATTTATTACAATTTTGTGATCTGTCAGATAAAAAGCGATAAATCGCAAGACTAATTCATCGTCTGCCATTCTTGCGGCGCTTATGCTTTTTCTGGTGGCACGCAGAAAATTTTTGGATTCGGACAGTTCATGGAGAAAACTTCTTGTTCTGGCATTCGCCAGGCAGTTCCGGATCTCCTGATTATTCAGCGCTTTTCCGCCTGTATTGATCCGCTTAAAAATGTCATATTTAACCTTGCCAGGGGTCTGCGGGTCTATTACATTTACAAACAGCTGAGTCTGCTCTATTCTCCTTACATACATGTCTTCCAGACTGTCTGATTTGGCATCCGGCTTTTTAAAGTATTTACCATTACATTCCGACAAGTATTCCAGATTTTTCAATTTAAATTCATTATTCATAAAAGAACTGATAACTGTCAGTCTCTGCACCCCGTCTACAACCTGAAACAGCCCTTCTTCATCCTGCGCAAAATAAAAAACCGGAATCGGGATTCTCAACAGCAGGGATTCTATCAATCGGGACTTCCTTGTAATATCGTTCCACACAAACCCCCTTTGAAAATCAGGCGAAAGGTCAACATCTCCTCTTTCAATCAAGTCATTCATCTGCCCTATCGAAAATGTCTTTGTATCCACACGTATAAGTTTAGGGTTATATGGATTATATTTTACGCTTTCAGTTCTTTCCTCCTCATCCGCATCATCGAACCCGTCTTCCATATTGATCAACTGATTCATTTTAGATTCAAATGCCGAATCAAAAAACTTACGACATATCTCATCTTCTGATTCCATAATCGTATCACTTTTTTTAATGTGTTTTATAGTTCTGATCTCTCTATCTGTAATAATTTCTATTTGAAACTGTTCGTCCTGAGTTTTCCATATAATGGAGTCTCCATTATCCTGCCGTTCCAATGGAAAAGTATTTACTGCGTTATTGTGATTCGTCAAATATATTACCATTTTTTCAATCTCACTTTTACCATGCCCCATAATATTCTACCTCTTAACGTATTTTATGGCTGTTCAGCCTGTTTTCTTATCTGTTTTTGTCCCTATTATATCAATGCCGCCATCCCCCGTCAAATAATTATTGGCAGCATTGTCTCCCTGTATACAAAAAATTGTCTCCATCTTATCCTCTAATGTTTCCTGTCCATAATTTTACAAAATACCACCGCCGCCAATGTACTCACCGCCGTAGCCGCAATGGCAGGTCCTACAACAGCCGCCGGATTCCCGCTGCCATACTGGCTTCTGTACGCGATCATATTTACCGGAATCAGCTGCAGCGAAGAAATATTAATAATCAAAAAGGTACACATCTCATTGCTGGCCATTCCCTGCCGCCCAGCCGGCCCGGGAAGCCGCCCGGCTCTCCTGTCCTCCTCCAGTTTAGAAAGCTCCTCCATGGCCTTAAGCCCAGCCGGCGTAGCCGCCCACCCCAGCCCCAGCACATTGGCGATCATATTGGTGGCCATGGCGTCTCCTGCCGGGTGCCCCTCCGGCAGATTGGGGAACAGAAATTTAAGAATGGGCTTCATCTTCTTTGCGATCTGCTCAATAAGCCCGGCCCGCTGTCCGATCTCCAAAATCCCGGTCCACAGGGCCATGACTCCAAGCATGGTGATGCACAGACTGACCGCGTCTTTCGCGGAATCAAGGGCCCCCTGAGTTACCTGGCTCATGGTTCCGTGGAAGGCCCCCCACAGAATCCCCACAAGGATCATGAACGCCCACAGATAATTTAACATTTCACAGCGCTCCCGCCGTCTTTTTTCCCATCTTATGCGGAAACAGTCCTGCTCATGCTGCTTATGCTGCCTGAAAGAATTGGGTTTCCGGGACAGGTACCGTTCGCGTAATTGTCGCAGATCCCGTCGTTATCAGCATCTACATAGTACATACCATGACCTGCCGCAAACGCGTTAACTGTTCCAAAACCAAGGACCAATACTGCTGCCAAAATACCTGTTAATTGTTTTTCATCTTCATCATCTCTATATTTTATTGATAGCCTGTCCGGCTTCACTCTTAATACGATCGACACGCGCGGATCCATTCAGAAAATTTTTATTTTTTTCAGAACGTTCCCCCCATACGGATATTTCGATACACTTCCTCCAGCCTTGGATACGCATACTCAAAAAACCCTTTATAAGCGTCGCAAAAATAATTCTTTCCCGTGCTGTCCTTTGTGACCGGTTCCCGGTTTCTCCGGCAGCCGCCGCGGCAGAGAGGATACCAGACGCAGTTTTTACAGTCCTCATGTATTTCCATGGACCACTGGATAAACCCCAGCTCCTCCCGCTTTAAGTCCATAGTTTCAAAGCTGTCCTCATTTACATTGCCCAAAAGCCACTGATCCAGAGCGTAGAAATCGCAGGGGTACACGCTGCCGTCCGCCTCTATGACCCACTGTTTCCCGCAGACTCCCCTCATATTGCAGCTCTCCGGCACCTGCCTGTTCATGATCATCAGAAGATTGTCAAAGTAACGGTTGTACACCGGCTTTCCTGCCTTCACATCCAGATACCAGGCGTCGAACAGGCTTTTTAAAAATGTCTCATACCGTTTCGGCGTCAGGGAATACTCCTGGCCACCCGGCGTCTCCCCCAAAGGATCCAGACATTCGATGTACTGCTGATACTGAATCTTGTTCTTCTTATAAAAATTATAGATCTTCTGTCCGCTTCTGGCTGTGGCGGCCGTAACTACGGTCAGCACATTATAATCCACATGGTACTTTTCCAGAAGCCGGATAGAGGCCATGATCCTGTTGTACGTTCCCTGGCCTAAGGCGTCCTTCCGGTAGCGGTCGTGGATTTCTTTCGGGCCGTCCAGGGAGATGCCCACAAGATAGTGGTTTTCTGCCCAGAATTTGGCCCACTGCTCATCTACGCTGTAGCCGTTGGTCTGTATGGCGTACTGAAAGCGGATCTTTTTCGGGTTTGGCGCGTGGGCCGCGTATTGGGCCAGATCTTCATAGAAATCCAATCCGGCCAGGGTCGGCTCCCCGCCCTGAAAAGCCAGGGTGCAGACCCCGTCCCCGTATTCCATGGCCTTATCAACGATCCTGCGCATGGTACCCTTTGACATGATCCCGCGGGAGGATACAGAGCGGTGTGCCTGTTCGTCGGCGTAAAAGCAGTAAGTGCATCGCATGTTGCAGTTGCCGGACGCAGGCTTTATGAGTATATTAATCGGCGGCATGTCAGCCTCCTTTCCCGGAATCTTTGTGCTATGTTTTTCAACTCTCTTTCATACTATACCACGCATCCTCAGGGTTTTCAATCTGGTTCTCTCCTATCCACCCTTCCCCTGTATTCCAGACAAAGCATGGTAATATCATCAAACTGCGGCGCGTCCCCCACAAACCGGTCCACATCAGCCTTGATCCGGGGCAGCAGCTCCTTAGGCGTCTTATCTTGATTGGCGTTCAGAATATGGCACAGACGTTCACTGCCGTACAGTTCATTCTCTTGATTGGTAGCCTCTGGCACCCCGTCGGTGTAGAGAAAGATCCTGTCCCCGGCATTAATCTGTATGCTTCCTTCCTTATACCTCATATTCTCCATCCCTGCCAGAACAAATCCGGGACGTACGGCATAAGGCTCATAGCCTTGTCCCACCCTGCAGATATAAGGCGTCTCATGTCCCGCATTTACATAGAAAAATTCTCCGGTCTCCAGATCCAGGACCCCCTCAAAGGCTGTGATAAACAGACTTTCGCTGTTGGAATCACACAGAAGATTATTGACGTCAGAGAACACCTCCCCCAAAGCCTTACCGGGCTGCGTGTGATCTTTGATCAGGGTCTTGCCAATGACCATAAACAGCGCCGCCGGAACACCTTTGCCGGACACGTCCGCCATGACAATGGCCAGATGCCTGTGATCCACCATGAAAAAGTCGTAGAAATCGCCGCCTACCTCCTTGGCCGGATTCATGGATGCATAGATGTCCATCTCCTTCCTGTCCGGAAACGCGGGAAAGATACAGGGCAGCATGGAAGACTGAATCTGCGCGGCAACATCCAGCTCCGCCTTGATCCGCTCCTTTTCTGCCATGACCTCCGTAAGATTTTTTATGTATGCCGACAGCTCCACCGTCATATACTGAAAGGCCCGGGCCAGATCCTCGAACTCGTCTCCGGAGTGGATATCAACGGAAAAATTGTCCAAATCATCCATCTCGTCTTTTACCAGCTTCTCCGCCGCGTTGTGGAGAATGCGGGTCGGCCTGATAACGATCCGGCGCACATAGTTGTAATAGGCAAAGGCGGAGAGCACCAGGATCAGGCAGGAGACGATCACCGCGCTGGCTACAAAGGCCAACAGCTGCCGGTTGATCATCTCCATGGAAATATCCACGCTGGCCAGGCCCGCCGGAACCCCGGCAGAGTCCAGGATCGCCACATAGGCGGAGGCCAGATACCCGTACTCCGGGTTTCTGGTCACCAGAATCTTCTTCTCGGCGTTTACGGCAAACGCCTCATGCATAAGCTCATGTCCTCCGCCATAGTAGGCGTCTTCATCCAGCAGATCGCAGACCCCTTCCTCTCCCTCCACCCCGGAGTCCCAGATATAGACCATCACATCCTCCTCCGGAACCACCACATAAAAATATTTTAGGCCTATCTGCCGCTTTACCATAAGCAGGTACTCATGGATCTGATGGTAATACTGGTCCTTCTGCCCAGTCTCGTAGTACCTTTTTACCG
This sequence comes from uncultured Hungatella sp., assembly GCA_910585645.1. GTDB lineage: Bacteria > Bacillota > Clostridia > Lachnospirales > Lachnospiraceae > UBA3402. The sequence goes on from CAJUFP010000038.1 coordinate 23,291, forward strand.
CATCCCCGTCAATAAGCTCTGCCGCCACAGACGCCTGGTCAAAGGCGATCTTGCTGAAATATTCTTCCATGCGCCGGCGGTAGAGCGTGGTAACCACCAGGGTAAGAGACGCCAGCAGGATCACTGCCATCCCAACAAGGCCCATAATAAGCTTTGGCTGCAGGCGGACTTTCCATCTGTCAGGTTTCACCAATGCCACCTCTTTCCACATAAAGTATCAGCCGAAGATGCCCGTCCCGCACCCGGTACAGCACCATATCTTCCCTTATGGCCCTTACATCATCCTTCACAAAAGCCGTGCCTGTGTCCAGGGCTCTGATATAATATCCGCGATCCCCGATCCATACCTGGGTCAGCTGGTTGTACCGCCTGAAACAGTCCTTTGCCTCTTCCAATGTCATGTCATGGGTCAGGGTCAGCTTCTCATTGCCGGGCCTCTTCCAGTAAGGGTATGTTCTGTCCTCCGGCTGTCTTTTGGCCCGGCTCCACTCCGCATCAAAGTTCTCCATCATCCGGCGGACCATTTTTTCCGCCCCCTCAGCGAACCGAAGATAGATGTCAATGCTGTCCATGTCCGGAGAGATCTCCACTTTATAGCTGTCCAGTACCGCCCCTTTGTCCAGCGTGGCAGTGATCTCATGCATCGTGACCCCGGTTTCCTCCAGATCCCGCTCCATGGCAGCCTCGATGGGGTAATAGCTTCTTCCCACAGGCAGCAGGGAACCGTGCAGGTTGATCCCTCTGTAATTTTCCAGGTCTTCCGGCACAGGCAGCAGCCGGTTATATTCCGCCACAAAAAACAGGCGGCATCCCTCTTTCTCAAAATACCCCCGGGTATCCTCCTCCGAAATATCCTCATAACGCACAGGTATCCCCATACTCCGGGCCTCCTTCACGATCTGGTATTCCGCAAAATAATCCTCGTCATTGTGGTAGGTATACAAAGCCAGGATCTCATGACATTCTGCAAAGTAACGAAAACAGGACAAAAATACATCCGTCCCAAAGTACACTATCTTCATACCCTCTGCCTCTTCCATCAAATAGTAAGAACCAGCGAATTAAATCCCTGGTAACGGTGATAATAAAAATCTTCCGCCTTTTCCTTCAGCACCAAAATCCCCATGGCATCCAGGTTGACTCCCTCCGAAGCCCCCGCCTTCTCGGTCTCAAGGGAAAATGGATTGAATTTCACCGCGTTATCCCTGAGATGGAATTTAAACTTCCCGTCTGCCTGGGCTATGACCGTAACCTGGATATAGCCTTTGGCATTTTCCCGGATCCCATGGGTCAGGATGGCCATCCCCAGTTCTTCCAGGGCCAAAACCGTAAAATACCGCTGTTTCACGGTTGCCCCCCACTGTCTGCAAAAGTCTTCCAGGCCCTGGCATACCTCCACCAGATCGGTGGTGGTTCCTTCTATGATATACTGAAACACCCTGTCAGGGCCCTCCTCCTTTACGCCGTAACGGGAGATCGTCTTCCAGACCAGGAATATGACGCAGGTGCTTATCTCCGTAACCGGAAACAGCCCCCAGAACCGTTCCACCCCAAACCTGGAAAACAGAATGGTACATGGCAGCAATATGACAATGCCCCTCATGGTCTCGATCAAAAACGGCGCCAGAAGTTTCTCGCAGGACTGGTAATAATTGCAGGTGAGAATGCTGATGCCGGCGAAAAACGCTCCCAGACCATAAAGCCTCAGCGCCTCCACAGCCATGGCCTGAAAGCTTTCGTCCCGGATCCCGAACAGCAGGCAGAACCCCCTTGGAAACAGGACCACCAGGCTGATCATCACACTGCCTGCCGCAATGCCGGACAAAAAGCCCAGGACCGCGGCGTATCTTCTCCCCCGGTAATTCCGCTCCCCGTGGTAGGTGGACAGAACAGGCTGCATGGCCCTGGCCGTCCCCTCGTAGAGATACAGGATCAGGTAGGAGGTATTCTGCACCAGGTCAAACACCGCCACGCCGCCTTCACCGCTGATCCGTATCAATACATTGTTGCAGATAAGGAAAAATATCATCTGGTACAGATACTGGATGGAAGTTGCCATACCGTCCCGCATACAGGACAGTATGATGGCCGAACTTTCCTTTCCGGGCAGTTGGATATGTAAATGGTGCTCGCTCTTTCCCATGCCGCCTAAATAGATCGCTATGGTGACCGCCTGGCCCAGGGCTGTGGAAAGAGCCGCTCCCCTTGTTCCCATGTTCATTCCCAGCACCAGAAAGATGTTCAGCCCCATATCACAGATATTGCCCGCCACAGAGCCGACGCCCGCAGTCTTCTGCAGGCTGTCGTTGCGCAGAAAATAGTTTAAAATATTGGACAGATAAAACAGCGGCGCGGCTCCAAGCAGTATCTGAAGATAATCCCTGGTGGAGCTAAACAGGGCTTCATCCTCCGCCGCGGCGCCTAAAAGCCCAAGGAGGCCTGTGAGAAACAAATTGCCAAACACTGCCGTTGACAGGCTGCACACAGCGCCTCCCAGCAAAATGGCGGTAAATACCTTCTTTGCCTTTGTCTCCTGGCCGCTGCTCAACAGCGTGGAAAACTGTATGGAACCTCCCAGACCTAACCCGTGAGCCGCCATACAGTTGATCATATACACCGGAAGGATCAGGCTGACAGCCGCAAGACCTGTGGCCCCCATCCTCTGGCCCACCACCACCGCGTCCGCCATATCGCTTAAGGCCCAGCCGGCGCAGGACAGCATGGCAGGCCACCACAGTTTATAGTACATAGGCCCGGTAAAACGGTCTTTGTCTGTTTTCCATGTCTGATGCTTCACTTTTTTAAGTCTCCCTTAGTCATAACAGTTTCCAGTTCCTCGCCTCATTGACCGCAGCCGCCTTGCTGGTAACCCCCAGCTTTTTATACGTCTCATGGCTGTGATATTTTACCGTGCTGACCGTGATCCCCAGGATCTTCGCGATCTTCTCCGTAGAATATCCCTCTGCCTGAAGGCGCAGAACCTTCAGGGCGTTGGGGGACAGCGTGATCTTTTGTTTTGTCTGCGCTTTCAGATAGGAAGGATAGAACGCGGCCATCCTCCCGCACTCTTCCATGACCTGCCTTCTGTAAACCTTATCCTCCCACTGAAACGTTCCGGATTTCAACAGCTTTAAGATTCCGCATCCCTCTCTGGAAAGCAGACGAACAAAATGATACTCCTCCGCCATGGCAACGCACTTCTGCAGTTCTTCCTGCCAGGCGCTGCTGCCGCTTCTTTCAAGGGCTATGGCAAGAAGCATATGGGATTCCATCTCAATGTAGGTCCTGTGCATGGTCTGGGCGTAATAGAGAAGACGGTGAAGCAGACCGATAGCCTGTCCGTATCTTCCATTATGAATATAGATACGGGCTTTTGTTAAATACCGGAATCGCTCCATAACGCAAAATTCTTCATTTTCATCCGGTGCTTCCTTCTGCCACTCCTGGATCTCCTTTTTTCTCCCCCGGTAAAGGGCGAAACGGCATCTTAAAGCCCTGATATTGGCAAGCAGATCAGGCGCGCCCTCCTTTGCCCTGCGCTCAAAGCTTTCCAACATGTCCACCCCGTCCTCGGCGTGGCCGTTTAAAAGGGACAGATGCGCCAGGATATTTACAGCCACAAAGGTCTGCTCCGGTCTTCCCGCTGTCTCCGCCTGGATCCTTCCTCTCTCAGCCAGGGCGGCTGTCCCATAATTGTCGCTGCCTTTCTCAAAAAAGCTTTCCGCCAGAGCCAGATTTACCGCCGCCTTGCCGTATTTCCCCAAAACCACCTCCACTACCCTGCCCATACCGGACGCCAGCTCTTTATCCTTTTTGCTCCACTGGCAGAAATCCTTTCCTCCGTTCATCTGGGAGGGCATGCTGCCTGTGACGGAAAATTCCGGCAGCGCGATCTTCCTTTCTTTTATGAGAGACGCAGCGCTTTTTATCACATCCTCCAGTCCCTGGCTTCCCCTGTGTGGCAGCCCGATATCCAGATAAAAAAGCATACTTCTGGCCTCTTTTTTGGCGCTTCCTGTCTGTTCCCCCTCATACTCTTCCAGAATCTGATACCACCGCTCGCTTTCTTCCTCATTCATCAGAATGGAATGGAGCATACTCATTCCCATGATCAAAACAGCGCTCTGTTTTATCTCATCCTCCCTTAGATTCATATAATACCTGCGCAGCTCAAAGTAATGGCCTGCGGAAGAATCCTTTTTCGCGCTGTGAATCAGGAACCGGGAAATATCTGCCTTGTCCTGACAACGCTCATACATCTCAAGGGCTTTCAGGACCTGTCCCTCCTGCTCATAAAAGCGTCCGGCATTGTAATACAAATTCTCAATAAACGCTTCATCCCTGACCCGCTTTAACCTTCTTAACAGGGTCTTCCCCAGAGGAGGCCGCAGAGAATAGACGCCTGCCTCCTCCATGAGAAAATTCCCGGTCTCCACCGCCCTTATGATCATCTGTTCCACGTCGTTCCTTCCGGTGATCATCCGGGCCATCCGGCAGTCAAACGTGTCCACCACTGACATCTGTTCCAGAAATCCCCGAAGCTCCTCGTCCCATTGACCGCAGACATAAGCGTCCAGGTAGTCCCACATATTCCTTGCCACCTGCTGTAAGCACCTAAGCTCCAGCTGCTCCTGATCCGAATTCATGGCGCTGTTCTGTCCATAGGCGCCCCGGTACATTTCCATAGCCACCATCTTGACAAACAGAGGAAGCCCTTCCCCCATACGCCAGATCCGCTCTGTGGTCTCTTCTGTCATATGGACGTCCCACGCGTCAAAATAGTTTTCCTGGTCTTCTATGGTAAAATACAGATCCTTTTCTTCAACCACACAAAAGACGTAGCGGATATACAAGGGCATCAGCCACCTGGGAATCTGGCATCTGGCAATGAGGATCAGCCACACATTTTTCTGCCCCATAAGGCTGTCTAACAGGCAATACATGTTCTTCTGAACATCAGGCTCACTGACCTTGTGAATATCGTCAATAACAACAACCCGCGGTTCTTTATTATCTTCACTAAATACCCCCCCGAAAATACAGACAGGGGGGTGTAGTATTCAAAGGCTCTGCGCCCCAGATAATCTTTCACCAGAGAAGTCTTCCCGGTTCCCGTAACGCCGTAGATGTAAACGGTCTGGTTGACGCCCTGGGCTGATTTTAACTTTCTGGCCGCCTTTTTAGGGCGCAGATAAATAACCTCTTTCATATGGCCGCCTTCCCCTATCCTATGCTGAACCTGTCATAATGGGACAAGAATTCATTCAGTTCGATCAGAAAAATCCCGTGGGTTCCGTCGTCTTCCCGCCTTCGCGTGATCTCACCGTGTTCGTCCCTGGTGTAAGCCCTTGTTCCCACGGCCCATGGATTTCGCAGTTTAACATACTTTATCCCATTCCTTTCCCTGACCCCCAAAAGGGTATAGGCATGGTTGGAAGCCAGACCGGACTCCATTCCTTCCGCGTTTTTTCCGGCTCCCCTCTTTTCGGATATGAACGTTTGAACCGTAGCCGCTGTCATGGTCTTCTGCTGCTCTTGTGCCTCCCTGATCTGGTCGTATACCTGATTTGCGTAATCAGAGTAAATACCGCTAAAGGCCCTGTGAACCTTTAAGATCTCCGCATGATTCGTATAGAACTCTTTCATTCCTTCAAAATGATTCTTTTCATACCGTATCATAAGATCGATTTCATCTGGTCCTGAAGGGTCCACTGTCTCTATCCAGCCGTTTTTCCTCATTGCCTCCAGCTTTTCTGCCTTTTTGCCAAGCACATCCTGTCTTTGTTGGAAAAACTCTTTTTTGCTTATCATCCCGGGAAGTTCTGACTGGGTCTCAATGATGAGCTGAAATTTCTTCTCGGCTTTTTTTAGTTTTTCTGCTGTCCCTCCCTTCGTCTGCAGATCAAGGAGTTCATTCATTGCAGCCATCATATTTTCGTGAGCGCATAGTTTCTGCGCCTTTTTTATCTCTGATTCCATTTTTACTGTTTCCTTCTTTACGTTCTGCAGATCTGCTTTCACCTTTTTCAGCTCCTGTACCCGGTACTCCTCATAGGTCAGATTTCTAAAATATTCCTCTGCCTCTTCTACGATATTTACAGGCGCCATTTCCTCCATGAAGGTTGCTCCGAATTCTGCCCATGATTTGGAAAATGCCTCTGCTTCCTCAGCCAGCGAGGTGTTTACTCCCAGACGCTGTTTCCAATGTTCCGCAAATGTATCGGAAAATTCTCTGGACCCCTGCAAATGCTCCATCATGCTTTCCTGAAATTTCTTCATCTCTCTGTGCGGAGCAGTGGTAATCTCCTCCATATGCTGCTCCCGGCCGGTTATCCGTTCCACAAACCGTTCGGCCTGGCCGCCTATAATATTGTCATAGCTGTCATCCGATTCTTCCGGCTTGTGCAGTTTTGAGATCACATAGGCCTGTTCCATCAGTTGTACCCACAAAGAGCCCGCGGCAAACGGATCCCTTCCCCAAACCTTTGGAATCCGTTTCCTTACTCTTATGTAGTGAGGAAGAAAATCCGTCTGTCCCTCCTCCTTATCATACAACCTGACCGTGACGGTTCCGTCCCCATTGTCCTTCATGCATTCTTTGATCAGCTGGGGATTTGTATCTACAACCGCCGACAAGGCAGCCAGCAGATAGCAGTCCCCAAGCCCTCCCTGGGCAATATCATTTACTGACGGCTCATGTGGAAACAATGGCTCCTCTTTGGGAACCGGGCGCATGGCAATGGTCTTTCCGCCTTTTTTCATATCCACATCCAGATGTTCATGCCATCTGTTTCCCAGCGTTGCCGCGTCAGGCGCGCGCAGATATCCTGTGGTATCCATTTCCAGGTAATCTTTGTATATATTGAGAAGTATACGCTCGTCCTGATCCATCGCAGACTCATTTTCACCGGGTTCCCCAAGGGCGGTAAGCCTTGACTGGATCTTTTGCATGATCTGGATTAAGACCTGCCGTTCCCTTTCCAGCACCGCCTTTTTCCCCTCATTGATCATATCTCCTGTCACATCGATTTTGGCATACTCTGTCATCAATGTCATAATATTTTTCAGTTCATCACTGAGCCCCTCTTTCCTTGATTCTTCTTTTACAAGGTCAAGCATGTTTTCTTTAAAGCCTTTTCTCTGAACATCCGAGTATGTATGACCACGTTCCCCATCCTCCAAGTCCCCCACCCTCTCTGTTTCCTGCCTTTTGAACAGAAAGCCGTCCGGCTTATCCGCAGGGTCCGACTCCACCGGCATGGCAGGTCCGACTCCCCGGACCTCAGACCTGGATTTTCGGATGGGCTGTTCATGGACGGAGGGCGGGACTCCCCCATTGAGTGTCGTTTTCTTCTGTTCCATCTGCCTCATAGTATTAACATGCAGATGTTCCGGCTTCTGCCGCTGAACCGTTTTTTCAAATACTCCCTTTCCCATAGATTCCCCTTTTGCTTTACGCGAAATCCGCCTGGGATTCAAACTGCCGGATGCTGTCCGTAAACAGATGAATCACCATCGTTAACGTTTCCCGGTCTATGACTCCCCCAAACTCCGGCGTCACACACCTTAAAAGTACCTGCCCCCTGTCCTTATCAAGGATTGCCGACCCAAAGGGGCTGCTTAAATTAAATCTCTGACATGCCAGGGCCAGATCAAAGAATTCTTTCTCTTTGTCAGACGGGACATACAGAAGGTTCAGCACAAACCTTTCCTCCTCAACCGACGAGGCAAGATCATAGGAGATGCCTATGGTTTTTCCTTCTATATCCGCTAAAATCCCCGGATAAGTATCCGCCTCCGGATACCGTACAGAGTGAACAATCCCCATATCCCCAAGGACCAGGGAAAGACTGTTCAGCCTGGGAATAAGATCCATCTCACCAAAGGGATCATACTCTATTTTCCTGCTCTGTTCTTCCCCTCTCCACACGGCGGTTCTCATGGTTTCAATCCGGATCTTTGCCTCATGGCCTCTGCACAGATGCTCTGCCAGCCGTTTTCCTGAATCCGTGGAAGCCGCGAAGCACAGAATCTTATCTTCATATTTCAAAAGCAGGCTGGACAATACTGCCTTCAACAGACATGGGAGCGCTTTCACCGCTTTTGGCTCCGAATAAAGGGCAGCCAGGTAGATGGAATCATCCCCCAAATGGGTGCAGATAACAAAACTTTCCTCCACGCCATCTTTCCTATACAGAAATGTATGCTCTTCCAATAAGGTTCCTCCGGCATTTTTCGGAGAAAAGGCCTCCGGAAGGTCATTGCCGAACCGGTGCAGCCAGTGGAGCTTCTGCTCCCGGGTCATCTCTTTCATGGCTATGATCTGTCCTTTTGGTATGGGCAATTCCTTTTGTAACAAATCCAGGTCTCCTGTGTCCCGAACCGGAACATAGTAGATCTGGTTTCCTTCTTCCTCTATCTGAAAACCGCAGCCAAGAAGAAATATTTCCATCTCCCTCATCTTTGGACAGGGATACCGGATAAGCAGATGTCTCTCTCCCTGCCCCATTTTCTCCGTAAAACTTTGGAGCGCCCTGATGATCCTTCTTCCCATCCCTGATCTTCGGTACTCTGGCTCCACATAGAGCGATAAGATCCGTATATTGCCGTTTTCCAGAGTTGACACGGCCGCGGCGCAGCCATGATGATCCCCGGTAAGAATCCCTATGGCATTCATTCCCTTTTGGAATAACGTTTCTTTAAACGTATCTGGTATACAGTGGGAAAACAACTGCCTGTTTTTTTGCGTAATCTTTACTAATTCCTGCTGGCTATGATTCATTGTTCGTTCAGCCTTCTTTCTTTGGATATAAATGGTCCTTACCCTCAAACTGACGGACGCCGCTTAAAAACACCTCCATAACAGCTGCCACCGTCCGTCCATCCGTAATCTCCTCCGGCTCCGGCACCGCGCATTTGAAGATCACCTGGTTTCCCAGAGGTTCATAACACGCCATGGCAAGAAGGGTCCTTTCATTAAAACTGTCACACCATTTGACCAGGTTCTCCTCCCCGCCCTCCCCGGCCTTTAAGGCCGCGGTCATGTAAAGCAGATACCCTCCTGTCTCCACAGGCACATAGGTCAGCCGGATCTCCTTTCCTTCCGCCTCCGTCAAAACTGCTGGCAAAGACTTCATAGTCATCAGCACATCATGTTCAATCCCCATTTCCTCCAGTTCTCTTGAAAGCCTTGTAAGCCTTGACATCAGCCGTTCCATCATGTCCCTCCTCCCCCCATATACAGTTCCTCATACAATTCATTGCCCATTCCCATGCGTCCCGTTCTCCGGTATTCAAAATCCACCGCCTCCACAAGATCCTGGTTCCTCACTTTCCTGCGCTCCGCCGCGGCCCGGTACGCCGCCGCCAGTGCCGCGGACTTGATGCCGCTTCCCATAAGCTCCTCCTTTTCTTTTGATCTACAGTCCGATCAGTGACGCGTAAGGTTCGAAATCGGATCTGGTAAATACTTTTCCCGTCTTGACAAACTCGTAGCGGATGGCCTGAAGATAATGTTTCATACATACCTCCCTGCCGTCCCCGTCCGCCGCGGCCAGAAATGCCGCGTTTAAGATGCAGTTTTTAATATTGCCGCCTACAAATTCGAACTTTTCAGCCAGAAAACGGATATCTACATCCTCCCCCAGAGGCGTGGTCTTAGGGATCGTGGTCCGCCACAGCATCTCCCTGGTATCCGGGTCCGGAAACTGGAACTCCACAATATACTTCATCCGCCTGAAAAATGCCGGGTCAATGTTGTGCTTGTAGTTGGTAGCCAGCACGGAAACTCCGTCATAGGCTTCCACCTCCTGGAGCAGAAGAGCCGTCTTGTTGTTATTGGACGCCTGGCTGCTTCCTCCGTCGTCGGAGCGCTTGGCAAACAGGGTGTCGCACTCATCAAAGAACAGAACCACATTACACTTTTTTGCCTCCCGAAAGATCATGGAGATCGACTTCTCTGTCTCGCCCACATACTTATCAATCACTTTGGACAGATCGACCCGGTACAGCTCCAGGTTTAATTCATGGGCAATCACCTGGGCGCACATGGATTTCCCTGTTCCGGGCGCTCCGAACAGCAGAATGGAGAGCCCACGGCCATAAGGATATTTCTTCGTATAGTTCCAGTTGTCATAAACCTGTTTCCTGAAATTCATCTGGTCAATGGCATGTTCCAGCGTCTCCCTCTGATCCCGGTTCATCACAATATCTTCAAATCCAAAATTCGCTTTCACCTTGGTAGCCTTCTGAGTCAGTTCCGAACTCATCTGGTTATTGCACCCCTTAAAAAGTGTGTTCCTGGGGATCACGATGTCCTTGTCCATGACAGCAAAGCTTCTGGCCTGTTTCAGAGCCGCCTTGATCTTTCCCGGGGTGAACAAAAACTTGGTGGCCATCTCCAGAAGGTCCACTTCTTTTGCCAGGGTATAGTCCTTTGAAAAATATTTCCAGCACTCTTCCCGCTCCTGGTTAGACGGCGGTGGCAGCTCCAGCTCCGTAAACGCTTCCCTGGTCATCTCCCTTAAGGGAAGCTTTTCCCTGCTTATGGCAAACACCATCAGCCCCTGCTCTGTCAGCTTGGAAAAGGCCAGATCCATATATCCGAAAAACTTATCCTTCTCATCTTCCCGGTAAGTCAAATCGTCCAGACAGCAGCAGGCATTGGTCAGGATACACTCCCTTGTCACAGCCCACAAAGCCTTTTCCACAAAAGAGAAATCGTAGACAAACAGTTTCTTACAGTTGACGGAGATGGCTTTCATCCCATGGCTTTTACAGAAATGCTTTACAAAAAATTTCCGCCCGCTTCCCTCATCCCCGAAATAGGCAAAGATACGTCCGCCTTCTTTGTAAGAGATCTCCATAGCCTCAAGGATTCCCTGGTTGGCCAGAATTGGGTCCAGCTCTTCATCCGCGGACAGCATCTGGAAAAACCGGATATAGTTCTCATCCAGCCGCAGGGGATTCCTGCCGAAAAGGTAGTCGATGATCCGCTTATCCGGCGAAACTATGGTGGAAAAAGGCATGCTGTCCTGAACCCGCAGATCAAGGATCGGCAGAAGCTGTTCCAGACACACAGACATATCTCCATAGGCCCCTGTGATCGAAAAAGCGTCTCCATAGTACAGCTTTGCCGCGGACTCAATGGTTGGAGCAGACAGTCCCCCATTCTCGTTGACCACCTGGAAAACACCGGCGTAATCGGTCTGGGTGGAGGACAAGATCCCGCAGGCCAGACAGAAGACGGTAAAGTTTTCATAGTCCAGCCTTTTACAAAGCTCATAAAACGGAAGGGAGATCCCATCCTCCAAAGCCAGACCGGCCCTGGCGTTTATGTAGTCCATCATCTCTCCCACAGAAAGTTCCTTTGGCAAGTCTCCCATATTCTTCTCTGCCGCCTGCCTGGCCTCTGTGGCAAAGTCCGAAAACAGCGCGTTCAGATCCATCAATCCGTCGTCGTATTCATCCTGACTTTCCGGCAAGTCCAAATCCAGGCTCTCCTCTTCCTTATGCCGGCCATCCAGAAAACGCCCGATCTTTTCCATACAGATATCATGGGCAATCCCCAGGTCAGGGTAGAGAACATTCTTAAACCCGCCCTCCCCTGTGGCATAAACCTTTTTCAGATCCGCCAGATACCGGTTCAGCCCCTCATTGACACAGGCAAATAAAAACTCCATATATTCTTCATAACTGCCAAAGGGCTGGTCCTGCCCCTTACTGCCAAATAGATGTTCCATGGTTTTCCCTCCGTTTATCTCTTTTGTATATGAAACACCGCCTTTTCCTCAAACACGCTTTTCCTGGTATTAATCCCCTCCATCTTTCCCTGTTTAAACACCCCTGGCTGCTGATTCAAAGGTTTCTGTCTTTTTTGCGGCGCATAGGTCATGGTCTCTTCCTCCGTCCCCATCACATCTGTTAAGAATTATACCATACCCCCTGTATAACCGAACCTGTCCAAACGGCCAGTCTCACCTGCGGCTTATCTCATTGTTTTTAAAACCCATTTATGCTATGATGAAAAAAACTTAGAAAGGACATTCCAATGAACACTACTCAAAAAAGCCTTCTGGCATGTTCCGCTATATGCTATGCCCTGGTTCTTTTCAGCTTTTTAAATTCAAGCTTATGGCTGGTTCTGGTCTTCTTTATCCTACATAGCCTGGCCCTTCTATATTTCTCTTACCTTACCTACTCCTACAGTCAGGCTCCCCGGGAGGAAGAGCTTACGGTCTTAAAAGAACAGTATGACCAGCTGGCTGATGAGAACGCGGACCTTGCCCGCCGGCTGTCCCAGTCCGAGAAAAAGAGCGAAGAACTGGAAGCAGTCCAAAGAGATCTGGAAGCGGCCCGGCTTAAGCTGGACGCCTCCGAAGAGACTGCCCGGGACAACGCCTTAACCGCCCTTCTTCCTCCCGCTGATACAGAGAAACAGGAGACCGTCAATATCATTCAGACCGCCAGGGATACGATCCAGGAATTTCTCCCCTTTGCGTCAAAAGCGGGGATACAGATCCTGGTTTCCGCAGCCACTGACCATCTGCTGGTAAAGGCCAGCGCCCGGCGGATCCGCGTCTTACTGCGCAATATCATCGACAATTCCATCAAATATATGAACCGGGCCGGAAATCTGGTGATCACCATATCCACCATTGGAGACGACATCTTTATTGTCCTGAAAGATAATGGCAAGGGCCTTCCGGCATCCGAGACTCCTCATATCTTTGAGATCAACTATCAAGGTTCCAACCGCATAAGCGGCAACGGTTTAGGACTTACCCAGGCCAAGGCTATTGTAGAGTCCTACGGCGGCACCATTTATGCCAAAAGCACCGAAGGTAACGGAATGGGCATCTATATCCAGATCCCCATTCAATAAAGGAGGTAACAGCCCATGAAAAAACGTAAACTTCCCATGATCGCGGTCATGGCGTTCTATATAGCTGCCGGAACCCTGGCCTGCGCCATCTTCTTTCTTAGGGGTTCCTCCCTTTCCTGGGATGAGGCGTCTTCCCAGACAGCGCTTTACGACATCAAGCCAGAACTGTCCCAAGCCTCCCCGGAGGAAACCCTCCAGACGCCCGGGACAGAGGAATCCCTTCCTGAAACTTTCCCGGCCGAATCGGAGTCATCCAGTGAGACCATAGCTTCCAGCGATCCCTCCGGTGAAACCGAGCCCAAATACTACGCCTTCACCACCTTAAACATCAGGGGCAATCTCCATGTCCGCGAATCAGCCAGCATAAACGCCACGATCATAGCCCGCTTCGCCCCCGGGATCACAGGGTATGTGCTGGAAAAAGGGCCTGTGTGGAGCCTGGTAACCTCCGGCGATATTACCGGGTATGTATTTAATGAATACCTGGAGTTTCAGGAGATCCCTAAAGAAGAATACCCGTTTCCATAATGGATGCTGAAAACCGCTCCGGAACAACCCCGTTCCGGGGCGGAACGCTTTCGTTGAGCCGGTCGAGTAGACATACCCCTTACGGGGTATGCCCCTCACAGAACCGGACGTG
>CAJUFP010000039.1:0-2278 GCA_910585645.1 uncultured Hungatella sp.
TCGTATCAGAGTTTGTTTGAGGATACGGCTAAATATAATGCGATTATGAGTGCGTTGGCGGAGGTTGTGTATCGGGAGATGAGGAAGAAAGGAACTAAGATTTCGGAGAACTCGGGGATGTATATATATGATATGCCGCATAATTTGTCTATGGTGGCGGAGGCTCCGGTACCATATGGGGATAGAAAAGAGCATGAATAGTGTAACTTTGGACGAGGTTTTGCAATTGAGTAATTTTCACAAATATATTGAAACTTATAATGATATAGTCATTGGACAAAGTAGTGTAAAAACACAATTATTGAAAGCGTTATTACCATTAACTTTAAATGATAGAGAAAAGCCAGTAGCATAGTGCATTTTATCAGTTGTTTGACGAAGGGATTTTTGAAGATCAGAATTATATAGTACAACTAAAAAATCAGTTATTATTTGTACATCCAATTATAGAGATGAAGATGAAGCAGGGGGTTTTTGGTATGCGGCGCATATTACTGGAGATAATGGTATATTGAAATTAGGACAAATGCAACAAGTGTGGAAGGATAAATTATTAGTGGCTGCACAAATACCCGCATCTAAAGAAGAAATTGACCCCAAATATGTCAATATAATTCGTAATACTGATCCTCAATATAAGAGAGAACGTAAAGTTGCACTGATAAATGCAAAAGATATTGAGAAACCAGAGGATTTGGAGGCTGCTTCGGCATCAACATTGATAAAAATGACAGCTCCTTCTTTTGAGAATTTTGTTATGGCATTTAATGATCCAGAATCAAGGATTAGATTAAACTCGGAAGTGGAGAATACCTATCAAAGTTGCATTAGAAAGATAGAAGTTTTTGTGTCGTATTTTAAAGCCTATGAAAGGAACCAAATTTGTTCTGGGACATAAGATATAGTAAGCCAAGCATATGAAAATGACAGGCTTGCTTTAGGGTGTGTATGAAACATGTTTTATCCCATGCGGGCTGCATTTTATATGAGATTTGGCTCGGATGATTTTTCGATACTCGTTAGAAGTGGGAAAGGAGAAAAATATGTTTCCAGATGAATTTGATCCATATGAGAACCTGGAAGATGGGGAAGATACAGACAGAGAAGGAAATACTCTGGAAGAGAGAGCCTGCCGGATATCCCTGATGCAGTGCTGTGGGAATTCGTGCTGCGGTGATTGCTGTGCAGGTCCTATGGGACCGCGGGGCCCCAGGGGATTTCGGGGACCTGTGGGAGCTACAGGAGCAGTGGGCCCCATGGGTCCGGCAGGAGCGGCAGGTCCTCAGGGTCCGGCAGGTCCATCGGGAGCGGTAGGTCCCCAGGGTCCGGCAGGAGAGCCAGGAGCAGCAGGGCCGGCAGGAGTAGCGGGAGCGGTAGGCCCCCAGGGGCCGGCAGGAGCAGTGGGTCCTATGGGTCCGCGCGGTGAGCAGGGAGAGATCGGTCCCACAGGTCCTGCAGGCCCGGCGGGAGCGGCAGGCCCTCAGGGTCTCCAGGGTCCCGTAGGAGCGGTGGGTCCCGCAGGTCCGAGCGGGGAGCGGGGAGAGATCGGCCCGACGGGTCCTGCAGGCCCGGCGGGAGCGGCAGGCCCCCAGGGTCTCCAGGGACCAGCAGGAGCAGTGGGTCCTATGGGTCCGAGCGGCGAGCAGGGAGAGATCGGCCCGACGGGTCCTGCAGGTACAATGGGGCCCATGGGCCCGGTAGGCCCGGCAGGTCCTACCGGCCCGGCAGGAGAACCAGGAGCAATAGGACCGACCGGTCCCACCGGCCCGCCAGGTCCGGCAGGAGCAGGATTGGATAATGTGGAAGCTTATGTATCAAGTAAACCCTATGCTGCTGGAGATATGGTATTTAATGATGGGGCTTTATATCAGGTGGCGAAGAATAATCCGACTGGTACTCCAGGAAATTCATCGGACTTTGCTCTGGTGACAGTAGCTGGACCTCAAGGTCCGGCAGGAGTAGGATTGGATAACGTGGAAGATTATGTATCAGGTAAACCCTACACTGCCAGGAAGATGGTATTTAGTAATGGAGCTTTGTATCAGGTAGTAAAGGATAATCCAACCGGTATTCCGGGAGATTCACCGGACTTTGCTTTGGTGACGGCAGCCGGTCCCACTGGTCCACAGGGTCCGGTCGGCGAAGTAGGAGCCGTAGGTCCCATGGGTCCACAGGGGCCGACCGGCGAGAGAGGAGCGATAGGTCCCACGGGCCCACAGGGTCCGACCGGTGAGAGAGGAGCGATAGGTCCCACGGGCCCACAGGGATTGCCTGGTGA
>CAJUFP010000039.1:2378-36658 GCA_910585645.1 uncultured Hungatella sp.
GATAGGTCCCACGGGCCCACAGGGATTGCCTGGTGAAGCAGGAGCGATAGGTCCCACTGGTCCACAGGGTCCGTCTGGCGAAGCAGGAGCGATAGGTCCCACGGGTCCACAGGGCCCGACCGGCGAGAGAGGAGCGATAGGTCCCACGGGCCCACAGGGTCCGATCGGCGAGCGAGGAGCCGTAGGTCCCACGGGTCCACAGGGTCCGACCGGCGAGCGGGGAGCGATAGGTCCCACGGGTCCACAGGGGCCAGCCGGCGAACCAGGAGCAGCAGGCCCGCCTGGACCTGGGCAAGAGTTGAACTTTATGTCACTTGTTAATATGGGTGGGGAGATACTGGAAAAAAATTCACCTTTAAATCTTGGCTTGGATCGGATGGCAGCAGGGACGGCGATTTCCTATTCACCCGACACAAGAAACCTTATATTGACGGAACCGGGATATTATGAGATTCATTATCAGGCATCAGGCACCATTCCTTCTTCTGGCACAGGGCCTATACCGGTGACAGTGAATCTGACTAACGAAGGAACTTTTATCCCGGGAACTTTATCTGGAAGAAATATCGCGTCACCAAATGAGGCAGTGTCTTTGACGGGGCAAACAGTGGTGAACGTAACATCCCCACCGGTTCATATTGCGTTGGTGACAGGCGATAGAACAGGATTGTACGCAGGTATTTCTATGATAATTCGGAAGTTAAACTGAGGAAAGGACCGTAAATGATATGACATAATAATTGGGAAAGAGGCTGATGTGCCAGTGTCAGCCTCTTTTTTGCGGCGCGGGATGTGTTCCATGAAACAAAAAGACTCTGGACGGCTGCTAAAGTGCCGGTAGTGCTGGCTAACGAATGGACGAAACGGAATGGAGAATGCACCAAAACGAAAAGGGAAAAAACATGTAGATAAATGGAGGTTATATCTTTCTTTTCTTACCTATTCATGGTAGAATATTTCCGTTAACTACAAAGGTTTTGACGAAAGGAGGCGTATTATGGGCTACAGAATATTGTTATTTGACGCGGACGATACCCTTCTGGACTTTGACGCCAATGAGACAGAGTCCTTCCGCTCTGTGATGGAGGAGATGGGGGAGCTGTGGACAGAAGAGATATATGGTACTTATAAAAAGCTGAACAGGGAGTTGTGGAGAAGCATTGAGCGGGGGGAGATTTCCGTGGAGGAAGGCGTGAACCGCAGATTCTCAGACCTGATGGCCCGGTATGGCAGACAGGTGCACGGCAGGCTTTGGGAACAGGCGTACCGCAGGTATCTGAATCAGGGAATCCAGGAGATTCCCCAGGTCCATCAGGTTTTGGGGAGGCTGAAGG
Source organism: uncultured Hungatella sp. (assembly GCA_910585645.1). Taxonomy (GTDB): domain Bacteria; phylum Bacillota; class Clostridia; order Lachnospirales; family Lachnospiraceae; genus UBA3402. The sequence goes on from CAJUFP010000039.1 coordinate 3,713, forward strand.
AAAACGGGTATGAGCTGTATGTGATCACCAACGGGGTGGAGGAAACCCAGACGTCCCGCATGTCCAGGTCCGGGCTTGACAGATATTTCAGGCAGCTTTTTATTTCCGGGAAGATCGGCGCGGGGAAGCCGTCCAGGGAATTTTTTGATTATGTGAAGAGTCATGTGGAGCGGTTTGACGCCAGGGAAGCACTGGTGATTGGAGATTCCCTTACCTCTGATATCAAGGGCGGGATTGACGCCGGGATTGATACATGCTGGTTTTGTCGGAATAAGAGTGAGGAGGAGAGGGAAGAGGAGATGGAGGAAAGAGGCATAAGGCCCTCCTATGTTATCCAACAGCTGACGGAACTTTTTGGGATTTTGCAGACAGCGGCTGTGAGGGAAGGCTGCAGGGGGATTTGATTTAAGAAGATCATAAAAATAGCCCTGCTGTTTCCAGCAGGGCCGATGGAGCAGGCTATATGATTCCCAGAATAAAATTAGCCAGTCCCGCAGCCAGTTGTCCGTGGCCGGATTCTGTCAGATGCATAAAGTCTATGTCATTGGGCTTGGCAGTGAGAACTTTATTGGCGTCCAGATAGTGGCAGCCCATGGTCTGGGCGATAAGCTCATACTGCTTTGACAGTCCCTGGGATTTTTCCGCGCAGCCCTTTCCCATGGTGAGGGCAATGTCCGTGTCCATGTACTGAGGGTCGATGTTCTGGGGAGTCACCACCAGGATATTGGGTTTCTGGTTCCGCCAGCAGTCTGTGGACTGAGCTTTGGCGATGAGGCGTTTCAGCCCCAGGGCAATACAGGCAGGGGAGACGCCGAAGCGTTCCTTGGTGTCATTGGTGCCAAGCATGATGATGAGAAGATCCACAGGTTCATGGCTCATAAGACATGGATAGATATGGTCCAGGCCGGACAAACCCTCATGGATGGGGTCGTCAAAACAGGTGGTGCGGCCGGACAGGCCCTCTTCCAGAACCAGGAATTTGTCTCCAAGGTATGTCTGGAGGAGGCAGGTCCACCGCTCCTCCTCATTGAAACGGCCTCCTGTTTCCGCGCAGTAGCCATGAGTGTTGGAGTCGCCATAGCATACAATATGTTTTTTCATAAAAACCCCCTTAAAGCATGGAAATCCAGCAAGCCGCCGCGAGAGCGCAGAGACTTGCCGGGATGGTCACATTCGCTATTGGTACGGTTAAATCAACCGGTGAGATCAAAGATCTCTGGTGTCAGCGATGGCCTGTTTAATGTCTTTGTAGAGCTGAACCAGGTCCGGGTTGTCCAAAGCTACAGGAAGGAAGGGAAGCCTGGGGTCGCCCATGGGGCAGCCGTCCAGGGAGATGATCCCTTTTACTGCGCCATGCATGGAAGCAAAGGAGCAGAGGCGGTAAATCAGCGGAGTGACGATGGCCTGAACCTCTGCGGCCTTGTCCCACTGGCCTTTCTTAATAAGCTCATCCATCTTTAAGTACAGCTCCGGCATAGCGCCATAGGTGCCGCCGATCCCAGCGTCGGCGCCCATAAGACGTCCGGCTACAAACTGCTCGTCCGGCCCGTTGAATACCAGGAAGTCCTTGCCCCCTGCGTTCTTAAAGCGGAGAATGTCCTGGGCCGGGTCAGAAGAACACTTAACTCCTGCCACCCGCTCATTTTCAAGCATCCGGTTGAACAGGTTCATGGATAAGTTGAAGCCTGTCAGCTGAGGAATGTTATAGATGAAGAAAGGCAGGTCGGCAGCCGCTGTGATCTCGGTCCAGTGGCGGTATACGCTTTCTTCGCTGGGGCGGTAATATACGCATGGAACGGCGGAAGTTGCCGCGGCTCCCACTTTGCCCGCGTGCTCTGCCAGCATGCAGGAGTGTCTGGTGTCGGCGCAGCCTACGTGGACGATGATGTTCATGTCATCGCCGACTTCATTGACCACGGTTTCGGTTACCAGCATGCGCTCCTCCGTGTCCAGAAGAAAGCCTTCGCCGGTGCTGCCGCATACGTACATCTGCTTTACCCCCTTGTCGCGGAAGTAGCGGGATACGGCCTTTACAGCCTCCACATCTACGGAACCGTCCTTTTTAAAGGGAGTGTTGAGGGCGACGGTTATGTGACGGAATTTGTCTGTGTTGTACTTTGACATAAGGGTACCTGTCCTTTCAGAAAAAATTTTCATTGTCAAGTAAATCATACCACTTTTTGGGAAAGAAATCAAGAAAAATAAAAATTTTTTTTATTCACCTCATGGCATTGAAAAAGATTTTTGGATATGTTATAGTATGATATATAACTTTTAACACGTTAAAGGGCCAATTTTAAGGAGGACAATACCATGAACCAGGCAAACCAGAAGATTTTGGAACAGATCAAGGGAGGACTTATCGTTTCCTGTCAGGCGCTTGAGGAGGAGCCGCTGCACAGTTCCTACATTATGTCAAGGATGGCGTATGCAGCCATGCTGGGCGGAGCAGTGGGGATCCGCGCCAATACGGTGGCGGATATTACGGAGATTAAGAAGACAGTGGACCTTCCTGTTATTGGTATCATTAAGCAGAATTATGATGACTGTGACGTGTACATAACGCCTACCATGAAGGAGATTGACGCCCTTGTGGAGTGCGGCGTTTCTATCATCGCCACAGACGCCACGGATTCTGCCAAAAGGCCAAGACCTGACAAAAAGAGTCTGGATGAGTTTTTTGGGGAGGTGCGTAAGAAATATCCGGATCAGCTGTTTATGGCTGACTGTTCCTGCTATGAGGAGGGGATCCACGCGGCACAGATCGGGTTTGATCTGATAGGAACCACCATGCGGGGGTACACGGAGTACACCAGGGGAACAGCGTTGCCGGATTTTGGGGTGATGGAGCGGCTGGCACGGGACTGTGGGAAACCAGTGGTTGCGGAGGGCGGCATCTGGACGCCGGACCAGCTTCGGAAAGCTCTTGACAGCGGCGTGTGGACAGCTGTGATCGGCGGGGCTATCACCAGACCTCTTGAGATTACAAAACGGTTTGTGGCTGCCATCGGCAGATAAGGGGCGTCCTATGAGAATCGCGGTATTAGATATCGGAGGAACCTCCATAAAATCGGGCTTATGGAACGGTCAGGAACTGGTGCGGACCCAGGAGCAGGACACAGACGCCAAAAAGGGAGCTTCCCACGTGGTAAGCCGGGTCCTGGAGATCCTTGGGACTTACGGGCCTTTTGACGGTGTGGGGATCAGCACGGCAGGTCAGGTAAATTCAAAGGAGGGATTTATCCGATATGCCAATGAGAACATCCCAGGGTATACGGGAACCCGGCTTAGGGATCTGGTGGCGTCGGAGTTTGGAGTGCCTGTGGCTGTGGAGAATGACGTGAACGCGGCGGCTTTGGGGGAAGCCGTCTGGGGAGCAGGCAGAGACTATGACGATTTTCTGTGTCTGACCTACGGAACGGGAGTAGGCGGGGCCATTATAATAGGTAAGAAGATTTATTCGGGCAGTATGTTTTCCGCCGGGGAGTTTGGCGGAATGGTGGTACACCCGGAAAGCCGCGTAGAGGGGCAGCCCTTTAGCGGCTGTTATGAAAAATACGCGTCCGCCACAGCTTTGGTGGCGGAGGCGAAGCGGTTTGACGAAACGATCACAAACGGGAGACAGATATTTGCCAGGTTTCAGGAACCGGAGATCCGCGGGATTGTGGACAGATGGATTGACGAGATCGTTCACGGGTTAGTGACGGTGATCCATATTTTTAATCCGCCCTGCGTGATCCTGGGCGGGGGAGTGATGGAGCAGCCCTATATCCTGGGACAGGTGCAAGAGAGGACCACAGACCGTATTATGGACAGCTTCCGCAATGTGGAATTAAAGACAGCGGCCCTTGGAAATAAGGCGGGGCTTATGGGAGCGTCCTGGATGGCAATGGAGCAGATGAAAAAGACTTAAATTACAACATTGGAAGACCGACAGAAGGAGGGGTATTGATGCAAGGCGATTTTTTGGTAAAAATGAGGACTGCATACAATCAGTTTACAAAGGCGGAAAAAAAGGTGGCTGATTTTATTTTGCAGAATCCCAGAGAAGTGCTGTTTATGTCTATTACGGATTTGGCGGAAGCGTGTCAGGTAGGGGATACCAGCGTGTTCCGGTTCTGCAAATCCATGGAATTGAAAGGGTATCAGGAGTTTAAGATGGTGCTGTCGTTAAGTCTCAATGAAAACGAGAAGGAACACAGCAGATTTACAGGCAACGTAGGGTTAAATGATACATTTCATGAATTGGCTCAAAAGGTGCTTAATACCAATGTCCACGCCTTGACGGAGACTCACTCCCTGCTGGACGAGAAAGTGTTCAACCAGGCGATCGACTGGCTTCACGAAGCGAAGAAGATTTATTTTTTCGGGGTGGGAGCCAGTGTTCTCACTGCTCTTAAGGCTGCCAATAAGTTTCTGCGCATAGAGCCTAAGGTGTACTGCATCCAGGATTCCCACATGCAGGCCATGGTGGCTTCCACCATGAATTCGGATGAGGTGGCGGTGGTGTTTTCCTATTCAGGAGCCACAAAGGACACCATTCATGTGGCGCAGCTGGCAAAACAGGCGGGGGCTAAGGTGATCTGTATTACCAGGTTCAGCAAGTCCCCGCTGACGTCCTATGCGGATCTGACCCTCCTTAGCGGGGCAAACGAGGGGCCTTTACAGGGCGGGTCCACATCCGGGGAGATCAGCCAGCTGTTTTTGATTGATCTGATGTACACCGAGTATTACAGGCGGTATTTTGAGGCCTGCAGTAAAAATAATGAGCGGACTTCCGGTTCGGTTTTGGAAAGATTGTGGTAAAAATTATCTGAATAATGAAAATGTTTTCTTTTATGGAATCCTGTTGACAAAAGAAATTTTCTGATATATAATTCAAATATAACAAAAAGAGGGAGAAAAATCCCTGCGAATTAGTCAAAATTTCATAAGGAGGACATTCTATGAAGAAAATTTTATCACTGGGATTGGCTACTGCGCTGCTTGCCACCACACTGGCAGGATGCGGCGGCGGAAACAGCGGCACGGAAACTACGCCGGCTCCGGCAGCGGATACCGGCACCACGGCCGCGGCGGCAGAGACCACAGCAGCTGGGGGGGCTGATACACCGGCGCCGGCAGGAGCGGTTGAGATTACCTGGTGGGCGTTCCCTACCTACGCGCAGGACGCGGATAAGCCGGCGGGAACTTATGAGGCTGAGATCATCGCCGCCTTTGAGGCCAAGAACCCGGATGTGAAGGTGAATCTTGAGACCATTGACTTTACGTCAGGGCCAGAGAAGATCACGGCGGCTATTGAGGCCGGAACTGTGTGCGACGTGTTGTTTGACGCGCCGGGGCGTATCATCTCCTACGCGCAGAACGGAAAGCTTGTGAAATTGGATGATATGTTCACGGATGATTTTGTGAAAGATGTGGATAATGAGGCTCTTCTGAACTCCTGTAAGTCTGACGACGGCAGCTATTATATGTATCCCATCAGTACCGCGGCGTTCTGTATGGCAGTGAGCAAGCAGGCTCTTGAGGCGGCTGACGCCATGAGCTGCATCAATCTGGAGGGCGACAGGGTTTGGACGACGGCCCAGTTTGAGGAGATGCTTCAGAAGCTGAGCGCGGCAGGATTTAACGGAGCTACGGTCTACTGTTCCGGACAGGGCGGCGACCAGGGTATCCGCGCTTTTGTTACCAACCTCTATGACAGCCAGGTGACCAATGACGAGGTGACAGAGTACACGCTGAACGACGAGGGCGGTATCAAGGCTATGACCAAGATCAAAGAGTGGGTTGACGCGGGCTATATGCTTAACGGTTCCGCGTACAATGGCGGCGAGGATGTAGACCAGTTTGTGGCCGGCAACACCGCGTTCACTACTCTGTGGTCCCCAGGTCTGGCTTCCCAGAGGGCGGAGACTTTGAAGCAGAACGAGATCGAGGCGATCGCCCTTCCGTTCCCGTCTGACGACGGCGTTCCGGAGCTGGAGTACCTGGTTAACGGGTTCTGTGTGTTTGATAACGGCGACGCTGCCAAGGCGGAAGCTTCCAAGAAGTTTATTGACTTCATGTGCAATGACGAGGAGTGGGGTCCAAAGGACGTGGTGAGAACCAGCGTATTCCCGGTTCGCCAGTCCATGGGCGACTTGTATCCAGGCGATGCGGAGATGGGCTTCTACGCAAGTCTGACCAAGTATTACTCTCCATACTACAACACCATCAAGGGCTTTGCGGAGATGAGGACTTACTGGTTCCCCATGCTGCAGGCAGTTCTCAATGGTGATTCCACACCGGAAGACGCAGTGAATGATTTCGTGACCAAGGCGAACCAGTCTATTGTAAACGCGCAGTAGTTGCGCGGATTTGGCTGAATCCATATGACACTTCTTCATTTCTCCTCATACAGTTTTGTATGAGGAGAAGTTTTTAAAGGACCGGTGAGAGACCGGCCGGACAGGAGGAAGCATGAAACATTCCAAGATTAACAAGATCCGCATGAGGGAGACTCTGGTTTCCTATGCGTTTCTGGCTCCAGCGCTTTTCTTTTTCTGTATTTTTGTTCTTCTGCCAATGATCATGGGCGTTGTGACAAGCCTGTTTCGGTATAATATGAAGGGCATGACATTTATCGGCCTGGGCAATTATGTGAACATGTTCAAGGATGAGGTGTGGCAGAAGTCTCTGGTAAACACCCTGATCCTGGTGGTGGGTTCTGTGCCGATCACGGTTCTGTTTGCCTTGTTCGTGGCTGCTATGACCTATGAGAAGAATCCGTTTACCCGGTCGTTTTTCCGGTGTGTGTTCTTTCTCCCTGTGGTAACCGGAACAGTTGCGGTTACGGTTGTGTGGAAGTGGATCTATGACCCCTTAAACGGTATTCTGAACTGGCTGTTAAAGAGCATGAACATTATTCAGAAGAATATCATGTGGACCGGAGATAAGAAGTTTGCCCTCTGGGCTATTCTGATCATTTTGATCACCACCAGCGTGGGCCAGCCCATTATCCTTTACATCGCCTCTCTGGGTAATGTTCCCAAGGATTATGTGGAGGCGGCCCAGGTGGACGGCGCCAATGACCTGCAGGTGTTCTGGCAGATCAAGTGGCCCAGCCTTCTGCCTACCACCCTTTACATTGTGGTCATAACTACCATTAACTCATTCCAGTGCTTTTCACTGATTCAGCTCCTTACCTCCGGCGGACCTAATTATCGGACGACTACCATAATGTACTATCTGTATGAGAACGCGTTTAAGCGGTTTGAGTACGGGTATGCCAATGCCATGGGGGTTGTGCTGGCGCTGATGATCGGACTTATCAGTTTTATCCAGTTTAAGGCCCTGGGCAGCGACGTGGAATACTAGAAAGGGGGACAGAGCGATGAAGAAGAAGACAAGTGTTTTGGATATTATTTCCATGGCGTTTTTGCTGGTTTTAAGCTTTATTTTTATCTTCCCCTTTTACTGGATCTTGACCGGGGCTTTTAAGTCCCAGAAAGTTACGGTAAAGCTGCCTCCGGAGTGGTTTCCGTTACATCCCACCATGGAGAATTTCCACAAGCTGATGCAGAACCCGGCTCTCCAGTGGCTTTGGAACAGCGTGTTTATCTGCGCGATCACCATGCTTATCGTCTGTGTGGTGTCCTCCATGGCAGGTTATGTGCTGGCTAAGAAGCGGTTTTACGGGCAGGCGACCCTGTTTAGTATTTTTGTGTTTGCCATGGCCCTTCCCAAACAGGTAATCCTGGTTCCTCTGATGAAGCTGGTGAGCTTCATGGGAATCCACGATACGTCCTGGGCTATTATCCTTCCGCTGTGCGGGTGGCCCTTTGGCGTGTTTTTGATGAAGCAGTTCAGCGAGAATATTCCCACGGAACTGCTGGAGGCAGCCAAGATTGACGGAAGCGGCGAGGTGCGGACGTTCAGCAGTATTGTCATGCCTATTGTGAAACCGGGTTTCGGGGCGTTGGCGATCTTTACGTTTATCAATACCTGGAATGATTATTTTATGCAGTTGGTTATGCTTAATTCCAGGGCTAAGCTGACCATCTCCCTTGGCGTGGCCACGCTGCAGCAGGAGTTTTCTACCAACTACGGCGTTATCATGGCCGGCGCGGCTATGGCGGCAGTGCCTATTGTGGCGGTGTTTTTGATGTTCCAGAATTATTTTACCCAGGGTATAACCATGGGAGCTGTGAAGGGTTAGCAGATTAGCAGATTAGCAGAGCGCGGCATCAGCGGTCTTTTGGGGCGGCTGATGCCGTCTTTTTGTGGATGGAGGAAAAAACGCGTTGCGTCAGGTTTTGTCTGTGTGGTAAACTATCCATAGAGCAAATAATCTCCCGGAGGTATCCCTGTGGCAAACGAATCCCGGTTTCGCAATAAAATCACCTGGTTTTCTTTTTTGTTCAGTTTTCTTGTTGTGTGGGTACATTCTGCCAATGGGGAGCTGTTTTTGGGGCAGTCTCCGTATTTGGGCAGAGTGGTGGGATTTCAGCTGTTTTTGGGGCATACCGTGGGGCAGATCGCGGTTCCGGGATTTTTTCTGATGTCCGGGTATCTGTTTTACCGGAATTTTACCTGGGAGCGGCTGGGAGAAAAGTGGACTTCCAGGATCCACAGTCTGCTGGTGCCGTTTCTGGTGTGGAATACGATTTATTATCTGGGGTATGTGATCGGAAGCCGCCTGCCAGGAGTGTCGGATATTATGGGAAAGGGAGAGATTCCTTTTGGGTGGTATGCGGCTGTTGATGCGGTGCTTCATTATACTTATAATTACGTATTCTGGTATCTGTATCAGCTGATCTTGCTGACTTTGCTGGCTCCGGCCCTGTTTGGGGTTTTACAGCGCAGGAGCTTAAGCCTTGGGGGCCTGGTGGTGCTGCTGTATTTTGTGCAGAAGGGTACTGTGATCCCATACTTGAATCTGGACGCCCTGTTTTACTATGGGGTTGGTGCCTGGGGAGGGCTTTACGGAAGGGAATGGGTAGAAGGGCAGTGGTCGATGAAGAGGGCTCTGGCAGGGATTGGGATGTGGCTGTTGGCAGTGGCGCTGTTTGTGTCGCCGTGGCCCGCCGGGATTGCCGACAGGGTGTATTATCGGGTTTTGACGCCTGTGGGTCTGTGGTTTTTCACAGATGAGGGGAGGCTGCCCTGGGCCAGACCGTGGATGCAGTATAATTTCTTTTTATACGCAATCCATTTTGCCCTGGTGAGGCTGGTGAATAAGACGCTGGCCAGAATCCTCCCGGGATACTGGCCAGTGCCTGTACTCTTATTTTTGGTGATGCCGGCGCTGATGGTATGGTTTAGCAGCAAGGCAGGCTCCTGGATGAGGAGGCGCGTGCCGGTGGTTTGGGGGCTGCTCAACGGAGGCAGGTAGTCAGGAAAGGCTCCAGCGGCCCGATGCCCCGCAGGGAAGAGGAAGGCCTGTGCAGGTTATGGGAAGTCCCAGCTCCTGAGCGTCCACGATGCCTTTGTGCCTGGGGATGATCTCCACGGAAAGCATGTAGGCAAGGACAGCGGGAGCCAGGCCGGTGGTGTAGGAGTTGACCAGGAAAAACAGGGGATGGTCTGATAAAAGCCGTGTACATTCTTTTATAAGCGGGTACACCGCGTCTTCGATCTTCCAGATCTCTCCTTTTGGCCCTCTGCCGTAGGAGGGCGGGTCCATGATGATGGCGTCGTATCGGCTGCCCCGCCGGATCTCTCTTTGAACAAATTTCATACAGTCGTCTACGATCCAGCGGATGGGGGCCTGCTCCAGACCGCTGGATCTGGCGTTTTCTTTTGCCCATCCCACCATGCCTTTGGACGCGTCCACATGGGTGACTGCGGCTCCTGCTTTGGCGGCGGCCAGAGTGGCGCCTCCGGTGTAGGCGAACAGGTTCAGCACTTTCACGGGTCTGCCTGCGCCGGCAATAAGGTCAGAGAACCAGTCCCAGTTAGCGGCCTGTTCGGGAAACAGGCCGGTGTGCTTAAAACTGAAGGGCTTAAGATGAAAGGTTAAGCTTCTATAATGAATGGACCACTGCTGGGGAAGGTCGAAAAATTCCCACTGGCCGCCGCCTTTGGCGCTGCGGTGGTAGTGGCCGTGGGGACGGTTCCAGCGGCCATGGCTTTTCGGGGTGTCCCAGATGACCTGGGGATCCGGGCGGATCAGGTAGAAGTCGCCCCAGCGCTCCAGTTTTTCTCCCTTTGAGCAGTCTATGATCTCATAATCATTCCAGTGTTTGGCAGTCCACATGGTATCCTCCAGGTAAAATTGATAATAGGATTATAAGGGGTGGGATGGAGGGAGTCAAGAGGGGATGGGAGGACAATGGAAAACTAAAGGAAAAAGTAATAGAATTGAAAGATTATTTAGTTGAATAAATAGCCGGGCCTTGATAAAATAAAGTTAAGTATTTGGAAGGAGGATAGGGCTTTATGAAAAGAAAGGGACTGTTGATACTGGGGCTGACAGCCGCGCTGACAGCGGGCAGCGGGATTACAGCCCTGGCGGCAGCCGGTTGGGCTACAGAGAACGGCCAGTGGGTATATTATGATAATTTTGGCAGCCATGTGACCAATGAGTGGAAGAGAGGGGCTGACAATCAGTGGCGTTACCTCAACAGCCGGGGGCAGATGGCAGTGGACAGCTGGGTGGATGAGGAATACTATGTGGACTCCAACGGCGTCATGGTAACCGGAAAGTGGATGAAGCTCAATTCTAACATCCGCAGTCTTACGGCAAACGACCACTGGTATTATTTTCAGGACAGCGGCAAGGTGGTGACCAACTCCTGGAAGAAGATTGATAACAAGTGGTACCACTTTGACGCCGACGGCGCTATGGAGACCGGGTGGGTGGATGACAATATGTCCTACACCAAGGAGGACGGGGCGGCTGTTACAGGCTGGCAGAAGTTGCTTCCTCCGGATGATCAGGGGGAGGAGCGGAATCCTTTTGATGAAGATGACAGACGGTGGTATTATTTTAACAGCAGCGGCAAGAAGTTTGTGCCGGATCTGAAGGATGACGCGGTGTGCGGCGAGAAGAGGATAGACGGAACGTATTACTGCTTTAACGGCAACGGGGCTATGCAGACCGGCTGGGCTTATGTAGGAGGCAGCAGCGCGGACCGTAACACCATCAACGGATACCGGTTTTATGACGCCAACGGCAAGGCCATAACAGGATGGTACTCCGCCGCGCCGCCAAGAGATTTAAGCGGTTATGACAATGAGGTGGAGTGGTTTTACTTTGTGAAGGGAGGCGTTCCGAAGGCAGGGCCTTCCAAGGGAAATGCCACCTCCTCGGATTTCTTGCGGGTTAACGGAAAGACGTATCTGTTTACTGAGCTGGGGACTCCCGCAGTGGGGCTTCAGAAGGTGAAGGATAAGTCCACAGGGGAGACTACGGCGTATTATTTTGATCCGGTTTCCTGCGCCATGACCAGCGGCAAGATGACTCTCCAGGAGGGGGACGGGACAAAAGCCCAATACTACTTTTTAAGCAGCGGCAAAGGATTTACAGGGGTTCAGTCCGGAAGCCTGTATTATTGCGGAAAGCAGCAGTCGGCAGACGGAAGTTTAAAATATGAAGTGATTACCCTTCCGGGCAGCAATGGAAATCACACCAATTATCTGGTGAACTCGTCAGGGAAACTGGTGAAGAACTCTTCCGCGGCAAAGGATAATGACGGAAACAAGTATTCTACGGACAGGAACGGGATCGTGACAAAGGTGAACGGGGAGGATGTTGGGGCCGGAGCTACGTTTGGGGCACCCAGGGAGCCGGATTACTGGGAGTAGAGGACTGGTTGAGATTTTTAAGGGGATTGTCTTTAGGGGCAGTCCCTTTACATATTCAACCAAAAGAAATCGAAAAAACCACTTGCATTTTTTGGAGAAATATGCTAAGCTAACAAAGCTGTGGCATGATAGCGATGAAGCGAGAGGTTGCTGCCCGTAAGAGGCAGGTTTTCCGTGGAGCGAATGTCAAGTTAGGAAACTGGCGACAAGTCACTGTACAAACAGAAATTCTGCAAAGTGTGGAAATTGGTGTGCCTGGATGTATGAATTGTAAGGGACACACCCGGAAACGTGTACAGTCACCGCTTGTCGTACTTCATTAAAAAGTGCGAAAAGGAGGCGACTTTTTTTATGGCAAGTCAGGTAATGAGAATCACATTGAAAGCTTACGATCATCAGTTAGTGGATCAGTCAGCCGGAAAGATCATTGACACGGTAAAAAAGACAGGTTCTAAGGTGAGCGGACCGGTGCCGCTGCCCACTAAGAAGGAAGTGGTAACCATCCTCAGGGCAGTTCACAAGTATAAGGATTCCAGAGAGCAGTTTGAGCAGAGGACTCACAAGAGGCTTATTGATATCATCGCTCCCAATCCAAAGACCGTTGAGATGCTGTCCAGGCTTGAGATGCCCGCAGGCGTTTACATTGACATTAAGATGAAGACGAAGTAATCCAAAGCCGTAAAAAGCCATAAAGACAGCGAGGTCCCCAAAAGGACCGGACAAATTAAGAAAATCCAGAAGGGTTTATATAGAAGCAACACTTTTTCCGAAGAGGAATCAACATCTCCGGTCAGCCGGAGTCATAGTGTTCCACGTATATAACCTGTTTCTAGGATGAACGCCAAGGCGTTCCGCTGTAGATTATGAACAGGAGGTAAAAGTAATGAAGAAAGGGATTTTAGCTATCAAAGTCGGAATGACTCAGATCTTCAACGACGAAGGAGTGTTAACTCCCGTAACCGTTCTTCAGGCCGGGCCCTGTGTGGTTACACAGGTTAAGACCGAGGACAACGACGGATACAAGGCAGTGCAGGTTGGTTTCGTTGACAAGAGAGAGAAGCTGGTCAGCAAGCCGCTGAAAGGCCATTTTGACAAGGCCGGGGTATCTTACAAGAGATATGTGAGAGAGTTCCGGTTTGACAACGCAGAAGAGTATTCCGTAAAGGATGAGATCAAGGCAGACATCTTTGCTGCCGGCGACAAGATTGACGCAACAGCAATTTCCAAAGGCAAAGGCTTCCAGGGCGCGATTAAGAGACACGGACAGTCCAGAGGACCTATGACTCACGGTTCCAAGTTCCACCGCCACGCAGGTTCCAACGGCGCTTGTTCCGACCCGAGCAAGGTTTTCAAGGGCAAGAAGATGCCTGGCCATATGGGCCACAAGAGAGTGACCATCCAGAATCTGGAGATTGTTCAGGTGGATGCCGACAAGAACCTGATCCTGGTGAAGGGCGCTGTTCCGGGACCGAAGAAGTCCTTAGTAACGCTGAAAGAAGCAGTAAAAGCAGCTGTTTAATTGCTTTTATTAGGAAAGGAGGAATACACAGATGTCACAGGTATCTGTTTACAATAAGGAAGGTAAAGAAGTAGGTACTTTAGAACTGAACGATGCCGTATTCGGTGTGGCTGTTAATGAGCACCTGGTACATTTGGCCGTAGTTGCCCAGCTGGCTAACAAGCGTCAGGGCACACAGAAAGCAAAGACCCGTTCCGAAGTATCCGGAGGCGGAAGAAAACCATGGAGGCAGAAAGGGACCGGTCACGCGAGACAGGGTTCAACGAGAGCTCCCCAGTGGACCGGCGGCGGCATGGTGTTTGCGCCAACCCCAAGAGATTACACCATCAAGCTTAACAAGAAGGAGAAGAGGGCTGCTCTTAAGTCCGCTCTTACCAGCAGGGTAAATGACAGCAAGTTCATCGTAGTGGATGATCTTAGCTTTGACGAGATCAAGACCAAGAACTTTAAGAAGGTTCTGGACAATTTAAAAGTATCCAAGGCACTGGTGGTTCTGGACGAGGCAAGCAACAACGCCGCGCTGTCCGCAAGAAACCTTCCGGCAGTTAAGACCGCAAAGGTTAACACCATCAATGTATATGACATCTTAAAATACAATACTGTAGTGGCTACCAAGGCAGCTGTTGCAGATATCGAGGAGGTGTACGCGTAATGGCTAACATTCAATACTATGATGTTATTCTGAAACCGGTAGTGACCGAGAAGAGTATGAACGCGATGGCTGATAAGAAGTACACATTTCTGGTACACCCTGAGGCTAACAAGAGCCAGGTAAAGGAAGCTGTTGAGAAGATGTTCCCGGGAACCAAGGTGGAGAAAGTCAACACCATGAACATTCAGGGCAAGACCAAGAGAAGGGGAACGACCTTCGGCAAGACGGCCAAGACCAAGAAAGCCATTGTCAAGCTGACCGCGGACAGCAAGGAGATCGAGATCTTCTCCGGACTGTAGGAGTCAGATTGGTATAGACCTTATACGGCAGCGGTGAGGATCGGCGACAATTATACTGCGGCCGTGACAAAAAGAAACGCGCGGAAGCGTTGAAAGAAGGCGGAAACTTAAGGCCAAAGCTTGGGTAGACGCCAGTATGGACATGAAAGGAGTTCGCAACATGGGAATCAAAACCTATAACCCATATACACCTTCCAGAAGAAATATGACCGGTTCCGATTTCAGCGAGATTACGAAATCCACACCGGAGAAAGCTCTGGTAGTATCTTTAAAGAAAAATGCAGGCCGTAACAATCAGGGTAAGATTACCGTGAGACACAGAGGCGGCGGAAGCAGAAGAAAATACAGACTTATCGATTTTAAGAGAAATAAAAAAGACGGCATTCCGGCAACCGTGATCGGAATCGAGTACGACCCCAACAGAAGCGCCAACATCGCTCTGATCTGCTATGCGGACGGCGAGAAGGCTTATATCCTTGCCCCGGCAGGTCTCACTGATGGCATGAAGGTTATGAGCGGCCCTCAGGCAGAGGCAAAGGTAGGAAACTGCCTCCCCTTAAGCGCGATCCCTGTCGGCGCGCAGATTCACAACATTGAACTTCATCCGGGCAAAGGCGGCCAGCTGGCACGTTCCGCAGGCAACTCCGCCCAGTTGATGGCTAAAGAAGGCAAATACGCGACCTTGAGACTTCCTTCAGGCGAGATGAGAATGGTTCCCATCGTATGCCGGGCGACCATCGGCGTGGTGGGCAACGGCGAGCACAACCTGATTAACGTTGGCAAGGCAGGAAGAAAGCGTCACATGGGCATCCGTCCTACGGTCCGCGGTTCGGTTATGAACCCCAACGACCATCCTCACGGCGGCGGCGAGGGCAAGACCGGTATCGGCCGTCCGGGTCCGAGTACACCATGGGGCAAGCCTGCTCTGGGTCTTAAGACCAGAAAGAAACACAAACAGTCCAACAAGTTAATCGTAAGAAGACGTGATGGTAAGACCATTAAATAGTTGAAGGAGGAAGAAACCCTATGGCACGTTCACTTAAAAAAGGACCATTTGCAGACGCGCATTTGCTGAAAAAAGTAGATGCTTTGAACGCATCCGGACAGCATCAGGTAATCAAGACCTGGTCCCGCCGTTCTACAATCTTCCCGCAGATGGTTGGACATACAATCGCAGTTCATGACGGAAGAAAGCACGTTCCGGTATATATTACCGAGGACATGGTTGGACACAAGCTTGGTGAGTTCGTCGCGACCAGAACCTACAGAGGCCACGGAAAAGACGAAAAGAAATCCAAACGGTAATCGTCAGAATTGAAAGGAGGTTATAGCAATGGCTAAAGGACATAGAAGTCAGATAAAGAGAGAGAGAAATGCCCAGAAAGACACAAGGCCGTCAGCAAAGTTATCCTATGCCAGAGTGTCCGTTCAGAAGGCTTGCTTCGTATTAGACGCCATCAGAGGCAAGGATGTGGAGACTGCCCTTGGTATCGTAACTTACAGCCCAAGATACGCTTCTTCATTGGTTAAGAAATTACTGGAGTCCGCGATTGCGAACGCAGAGAACAACAACAACTTAAGCAGGGAGAACCTGTACGTTGAGGAGTGCTACGCAAACAAGGGACCGACGATGAAGAGGATCAAACCCAGAGCACAGGGCAGGGCTTACAGAATCGAGAAGAGAACCAGCCACATCACAATCGTGCTGAATGAAAGATAGGAGGCAAATATGGGACAGAAAGTTAATCCACACGGCTTAAGGGTCGGTGTTATTAAAGACTGGGATTCCAAATGGTATGCTGAGGCAGATTTTGCCGATAACCTGGTAGAGGATTATCAGATCAGAAAATTCTTAAAGAAGAGACTGTACAGCTCAGGCGTTTCCAAGATTGAGGTGGAGAGAGCGGCCGACAAGGTTAAGGTTATCATCTACACCGCAAAACCGGGCGTTGTGATCGGAAAGGGCGGAGCTGAGATTGAGAAATTAAAAGCGGAAGTTCAGAAGATGACGGACAAGAAGCTTTTCATTGATATCAAAGAGATCAAGAGGGCGGAGCGCGACGCTCAGCTGGTTGCGGAGAGCATTGCCCAGCAGTTGGAGAACCGTGTGTCCTTCCGCCGCGCCATGAAGTCCACCATGGGCCGTTCCATGAAGGCAGGCGTTAAGGGAATCAAGACCGCGGTTGCGGGACGCCTTGGGGGCGCCGATATGGCCCGCACCGAGTTCTACAGCGAGGGAACCATCCCGTTACAGACATTAAGAGCAGATATTGACTATGGGTTCGCAGAGGCAGATACCACCTACGGAAAGATCGGCGTTAAGGTGTGGATCTACAAAGGCGAAATACTTCCTACTAAGGGAAATAAGGAAGGGAGCGATAAATAATGTTAATGCCTAAGAGAGTAAAACGTCGTAAACAGTTCCGCGGAAGCATGGCTGGAAAGGCCCTTAGAGGTAACACCATCTCCAACGGCGAGTACGGCTTAGTAGCGGTGGAGCCATGCTGGATCAAGTCCAACCAGATTGAGGCGGCCCGTGTTGCCATGACCCGTTATATCAAGCGTGGCGGTAAAGTTTGGATCAAGATTTTCCCGGATAAGCCTGTAACCGCTAAACCGGCAGAGACCCGTATGGGTTCCGGTAAGGGCGCTCTGGAATACTGGGTAGCAGTAGTAAAGCCGGGCCGCGTTATGTTCGAGATTGCCGGCGTACCGGAGGAGACAGCCCGCGAGGCATTGCGTCTTGCTATGCATAAGTTACCTTGTAAATGTAAGATTGCTGCAAAGGCAGATTTAGAAGGCGGTGATAACAGTGAAAACGAATAAGTATGTAGAAGAGTTGAAGGCAAAGTCCGCAGCGGAGTTAAACACTGAACTGGTGGCTGCAAAGAAAGAACTGTTCAACTTAAGATTCCAGAACGCTACGAACCAGTTGGACAACACCAGCAGAATCAAAGAGGTTCGCAAGAACATCGCCAGGATTCAGACTGTTATTACACAGAAATCAAAATTGGCTTAAGCGGAATGTTTCGTTTAGAATGAGAGGAGAACAAAGTCGTGGAAAGAAATCTGAGAAAAACACGTACCGGTAAAGTCGTAAGCGACAAGATGGATAAGACCATTGTTGTTGCCATCGAAGACCACGTAAAACATCCTTTATACGGCAAGATTGTAAAGAGAACCTACAAGCTGAAAGCGCACGATGAGAAGAACGAGTGCAACATCGGCGATACCGTTAAGGTTATGGAGACAAGGCCACTGTCCAAGGACAAGAGATGGAGACTTGTCGAGATCGTTGAGAAGGTGAAATAAAGAACGGTTGCGCAGGAGAAACGCAGCAAAAATCAGGAAGGAGTATCAGGCATGATTCAGCAGGAAACCAGACTGAGAGTTGCCGATAATACGGGAGCCAAGGAACTGCTTTGCATCCGTGTAATGGGCGGCTCAACCAGAAGATATGCGAATATAGGCGATATTATTGTTGCCAGCGTGAAAGACGCAACACCAGGCGGTGTTGTAAAGAAAGGCGACGTTGTAAAGGCCGTGGTGGTTCGTACCGTAAAGGGAGCCCGCCGGAAAGACGGTTCTTATATCAAGTTTGACGAGAACGCAGCGGTTATCATCAAAGACGACAAGACCCCAAGGGGAACCCGTATCTTTGGGCCCGTTGCAAGGGAGCTTAGAGAGAAACAGTTTATGAAGATTGTTTCCCTGGCCCCGGAAGTACTTTAAGGAGGTGTGGGACTGTGCATAAAATTAAAAAAGATGACCTGGTAAAGGTTATTTCAGGAAGAGATAAAGACAAGACCGGTAAAGTGCTTCGGGTTAAGGACGGCAAGGTTGTGGTCGAGGGATGCAACATGGTGACAAAGCATGCCAAGCCAAGCGCAGCTAATCCAAACGGCGGCATTGTAAACCACGAGGCTGCTATGGACATCTCCAATGTTATGCTGGTTGTAGACGGCCAGGCCACCAGAGTCGGCTTTACGGTAAAGGACGGAAAGAAAGTCCGCGTTGCCAAGAAGACCGGTAAAGTGATTGATTAATTCAGGAGAGGAGGAACTAATCATGGCAAGATTAAAAGAAACCTACAAGAACGAAATCGTCGATGCGATGATGAAGAAGTTTGGTTATAAAAATGTGATGCAGGTGCCGAAGCTGGAGAAAGTGATCATCAACATGCGCGTCGGCGAGGCCAAGGATAACGCGAAAGTTCTGGACTCTGCTGTAAGGGATCTGGAGATCATCAGCGGCCAGAAGGCAGTGACTACCAAGGCCAAGAAGTCTGTGGCTAACTTTAAGATCCGAGAGGGCATGGCCATCGGATGTAAGGTTACTCTTCGGGGCGAGAAGATGTACGAGTTTGTGGACCGTCTCATCAATCTGGCTCTTCCCCGGGTCCGCGACTTCAGAGGCGTAAGCGCCAACGCGTTTGACGGAAGAGGAAACTACACCCTGGGGATCAAGGAGCAGCTTATTTTCCCGGAGATCGAGTATGACAAGGTAGACAAGGTGAGAGGCATGGATATCTGCTTCGTAACTACTGCCAAGACAGACGAAGAAGCCCGTGAACTGTTGAGATTGTTCAATATGCCATTTCAGAGATAATTAGGAGGAGAATTCCATGGCTAAAACTTCAATGAAGATTAAGCAGCAGCGTCCGGCTAAGTTCTCTACCAGAGAGTACAGCCGTTGCAGAATCTGCGGCCGTCCGCATGCATATTTGAGAAAATACGGAATCTGCCGTATCTGTTTCCGTGAGTTAGCATACAAGGGCCAAATTCCGGGAGTGAAGAAAGCAAGCTGGTAAAGAGGCGGCTTTCCCTGAGAAAATATAGGAGGACAATAGATCATGACAATGAGCGATCCCATTGCAGATATGCTTACAAGAATCCGTAACGCAAACACTGCTAAACATGATACAGTAGACGTACCTTCATCTAAGATGAAATTGGCAATTGCTGATATCCTGGTTAAGGAAGGTTACATTAAAAAATATGATATGGTGGACGAGGGCTCCTTTAAGACCATCCGCATCACCTTAAAGTACAACGGGGACAAGAGCGAGCGCATCATCACCGGCCTTAAGAGAATCTCTAAACCGGGTCTGCGGGTGTACGCCAATAAGGAGGAGCTGCCTAAGGTTCTGGGCGGTCTTGGTACTGCTATTATTTCCACCAACCAGGGCGTCATTACTGACAAGGAAGCCCGCAACCTGGGAGTAGGCGGCGAGGTATTAGCATTTATTTGGTAGGTTGGTAGGCATTGCAAATGTCTGAAAACAGAAGTGGCGCACAAGCCATTTCCGAAAATTTAAGGAGGAAAACGAGCATGTCACGTATAGGAAGAATGCCTATCGCGATTCCGGAAGGAGTAACCGTAACAATCGCAGAGAACAATAAAGTGACTGTAAAAGGTCCCAAGGGCACGCTGGAGAGAGAGCTGCCTGTGGAGATGGACATCAAGGAAGAGGATGGCCATATTATCGTAACCAGGCCCAATGATCTGAAAAAGATGAAGTCTTTGCACGGCCTTACCAGAACTCTGATCAACAACATGGTTGTCGGCGTTACCAAAGGGTATGAGAAGGTTCTGGAAGTAAACGGCGTTGGTTACAGAGCCCAGAAGCAGGGCAAGAAACTGATTTTAAGCCTGGGGTATTCCCACCCGGTTGAGATGACCGACCCGGAGGGCCTTGAGTCTGTTCTGGAAGGTCAGAATAAGATCACTGTTAAAGGTATTGATAAAGAAAAAGTTGGCCAATATGCTGCTGAGATCAGAGACAAGAGAAGACCTGAGCCGTACAAGGGTAAGGGTATTAAGTATGCTGACGAAGTAATCAGACGTAAAGTTGGTAAGACTGGTAAGAAATAATTAAGGAGAGTGTAAAAATGGTTAGCAAGAAAACAAGAAGCGAAGTTCGCGCAAAGAAGCACGCCAGAATCCGCAATCATTTTTCCGGAACAGCGGAGAGGCCGCGTCTGGCAGTGTTCAGAAGCAATAATCATATGTATGCTCAAATTATTGACGATACAGTTGGCAATACTTTAGTTGCAGCGTCTACTGTGGAGAAGTCCGCGAGAGAAGAGCTGGAACATACCAACACCGTTGATGCTGCTGCATATGTTGGTACACTGATCGCCAAGAGGGCCTTGGAGAAAGGTATTGACACTGTTGTCTTTGATAGAGGCGGATTTATATATCAGGGTAAGATTCAGGCGCTGGCAGATGCTGCCCGCGAAGCCGGTCTGAAGTTCTAGTAGGGAGGAGAGCAGCATGAAGCGTACAATCATTGATCCAAGTCAATTAGAGTTAAATGACAAGGTAGTGGCCATTAAGCGTGTTTCCAAGACCGTAAAGGGCGGCCGTACCATGAGATTCTCCGCCCTGGTGGTAGTGGGAGACGGCAACGGACACGTGGGGGCCGGCCTTGGCAAAGCAGGCGAGGTTCCGGAGGCGATCCGCAAAGGAAAAGAGGCTGCTATGAAGAATCTGGTGGAGATTCCCGTGGACGAGAGCAGAAGCATTCCCCACGACTATCTTGGAAAGTTCGGAAGCGCGTCCGTGCTTTTGAAGAGAGCTCCGGAAGGTACCGGCGTTATCGCCGGAGGTCCTGCCCGTTCCGTGCTGGAGTTAGCCGGAATCAAGAATATCCGTACCAAGTCCTTAGGGTCCAACAACAAGACCAATGTTGTTCTGGCTACCTTAAACGGCTTGTGCGCGCTGAAAACTCCGGAAGAGGTTGCAAAACTTCGTGGCAAATCCGTTGAAGAGATTTTAGGCTAAGGAGGATAGAACAATGGCACAGAAATTAAAAATCACACTGGTCAAATCTCCAATCGGAGCTATTCCGAAGCAGAGAGCTACCGTTGAGGCCTTAGGTCTTAGAAAGATGCATAAGACGGTTGAGATGCCGGACAACGAGGCTGTAAGAGGCATGATCTGGCATGTGAGACATCTGGTAAAAGTAGAAGAAGTATAAGTTCAGAGACAAGGAGGTGCGGGAGATGGAATTATCCAATTTAAGACCTGCAGAAGGTTCCAAGCACAGCGCTAATTTCAGAAGAGGCCGGGGCCATGGTTCAGGCAACGGCAAGACTGCCGGCAAGGGCCACAAGGGCCAGAAGGCACGTTCCGGGGCTACCAGGCCTGGATTTGAAGGCGGTCAGATGCCGCTGTACAGACGCCTTCCCAAGAGAGGCTTCACCAACAGAAACACAAAGGAGATCGTGGGCATTAACGTAAGTACACTGGAGCGTTTTGACAATGACGCGGTGGTTACCGTTGAGTCCTTAATGGAGATTGGGATTGTAAAGAATCCGAAAGACGGAGTAAAGATTCTTGGCAACGGAGAATTAACCAAAAAGCTTACAGTTAAGGTTGATGCTTTCAGCGAGGGCGCGAAGGCTAAGATTGAAGCCGCTGGTGGAACCTGCGAGGTGATCTGATTATGTTCAAAACACTCCGAGACGCGTTTCGTATTAAAGACATACGAAAGAAATTACTATACACCTTTATGATGTTAGTAGTAATCCGCTTTGGGTCCGAATTGCCGATTCCAGGAGTTAACACCACGTATTTTGCAGATTTTTTTGCCAGACAGACAGGGGACGCGTTTAACTTTTTTGACGCCATGACTGGTGGTTCCTTCACCAGCATGTCTGTCTTTGCCCTTAGCATTACCCCCTATATTACTTCATCCATTATCATGCAGCTGATGACCATCGCCATCCCCAAGCTGGAGGAGATGCAGAGGGACGGCGAGGACGGCAGGAAGAAGATCGCCGAATACACCCGCTATGTGACGGTGGCTCTGGCTCTTATTGAGTCCACAGCCATGGCAGTGGGCTTTGGCGGACAAGGTCTGCTTCTTCAGTTTAACGCGGGAAGCGTTATTGTGGCCATAGCTACCATGACCGCGGGAAGCGCGCTTTTGATGTGGATCGGCGAGAGGATTACGGAGAACGGCGTTGGCAATGGTATTTCTATTGTGCTGCTGTTCAATATCGTTTCCAGTCTGCCGGATGATATCAATACTCTGTATACCAGGTTTATGGCAGGAAGAAATATTCCGGTAAAAGTGGTTGCCGCCATTATCATTCTGGCGATCATCATTGCCATGGTCATGTTTGTTATTGTTTTGCAGGACGGCGAGAGAAGGATCCCGGTTCAGTATTCCCAGAAGATGCAGGGAAGGAGAATGGTGGGAGGACGCTCTTCCAGCATTCCGCTGAAGGTCAATACCGCAGGCGTGATCCCGGTTATTTTTGCTTCTTCCATTATGTCGTTTCCTGTGGTGATCGCGCAGTTTTTTAACACCAATTTTACAGGAGCAGGCGGATGGATCCTGACGATGCTAAGCTCCAATTCCTGGTTCAGGCCTGAGCAGCCGGCTTATTCTGTGGGACTTGTTATCTATCTGGTATTGATCGTAGTATTTGCGTATTTTTATACGTCCATCACTTTCAATCCTCTTGAGGTTGCCAACAACATCAAGAAGCAGGGAGGATTTATTCCAGGTATCCGCCCAGGCAAGCCTACGTCGGATTACCTGAACAATATCTTAAATTATATTGTGTTTATCGGTGCCTGCGGGCTGATGGTGGTGAGCCTGGTCCCGATCATCGTGTCCGGCCTGTTTACCATTACTCATCTTTCTTTTGCGGGGACGTCCCTTATCATTATTGTGGGCGTTATCCTGGAGACGATCAAGGCCATTGAATCGCAGATGCTGGTGCGTAATTATACAGGATTTTTGAACGATTGATGTGTTTGAAATGGGAAGGAAGGGCATTGGAGCCCTTTCTTTTCGTAGTTAAAAGCTATATAAAATTTAAGAAGCGGGAGGGATACGCAGATGAAGATCATTATGTTAGGCGCGCCGGGAGCTGGCAAGGGAACTCAGGCAAAGAAGATCGCCGCTAAGTACGGGATTCCCCACATTTCCACCGGGGACATTTTCCGGGCCAATATCAAGGGCGGCACAGAGCTTGGCATGAAGGCCAAGACTTTCATGGACCAGGGGATGCTGGTGCCGGACGAGATCACCATCGGCATGCTGATGGACCGGATTCATGAGGCGGACTGCAAAGACGGGTATGTTCTGGACGGATTCCCAAGGACCATTCCCCAGGCAGAAAGCCTGACAGAAGCTTTAAAGGGCATGGGCGAGGCCATTGACTACGCGGTGAATGTGGATGTGCCTGACGAGAACATTGTCAGCCGTATGGGCGGACGCCGGGCCTGCGTGGCCTGCGGGGCTACGTACCATGTGGAGTTTAACGCTCCAAAGACAGAGGGCGTGTGCGATACCTGCGGGGAGAAGCTGGTGCTTCGGGATGACGACAAGCCGGAGACGGTGCAGAAGCGCCTGAATGTTTACCATGAGCAGACCCAGCCTCTGATCGATTATTACAAGAACGCGGGGGTTCTCAAAGAGGTGGACGGAACGAAGAACATGGAGGATGTGTTCCTTGATATTGTGTCCATTCTGGGGGCTTAAGCAGTATGGCGGTTACCATAAAGTCAGAACGGGAGATCACACTTATGAGGGAGGCGGGAAAAATTCTCGCCGCCACTCATGAGGAACTTCGGAAGGCTCTGAAACCGGGGGTTTCCACCTGGGAGATCAACCGGCTGGGAGAGGAGATCATCCGCGGCTACGGGTGCGTTCCTTCCTTTAAGAATTATATGGGCTATCCTGCTTCTATCTGCATTTCGGTCAACGACGAGGTGGTCCACGGGATCCCGGACAAAAACCGGCTTCTGAAGGAGGGCGATATTGTCAGCCTGGACGCCGGAGTTATCTATAAGGGGTATCACTCGGATGCTGCCAGGACCCACGGAGTCGGTGAGATCAGCCCGGAGGCAAAGCAGCTGATCGATGTGACAAGACAGTGCTTTTTCGAGGGAATAAAGTACGCGAAAGTTGGCAATCATCTCAATGATATTTCCAGGGCCATCCAGTCTTACGCGGAGGCTTTTGGATACGGCGTGGTGAGAGATCTGGTGGGCCACGGTATTGGCTCCCATCTTCATGAGGACCCGGAGGTGCCTAATTTTGCCAGGAAACGAAGGGGCATCCGGTTAAGGCCGGGCATGACCCTGGCAGTGGAGCCGATGATCAACGCGGGCCGTCTGGATGTCAGGTGGCTGGACGACGACTGGACTGTGGTGACAGAGGACGGTTCCCTGTCCGCTCATTATGAGAACACTATTCTCATAACAGAGGATGCCCCGGAGATCTTGTCCAGATGCTGAAAGCAGGGAAATGTATGGAGTATGGAACAGGAGCGCTGTGTGCTTCTCTGGCAGGGCATGACAAGGGAGAGGTATTTGTCATAATTGAGGATGAGGGGGAATATGTTTGTTTAGTAAACGGAGCTTCCCGGCCTCTTGCAAAGCCCAAGAGAAAGAAGAAGAAGCATATACAGATTATTTATGATGAAGAGGAACGGAAACGCAGAGATTTGATCGAGCGCGGGCAGGTCAGGGATGATCACATCAGAAGCCTGATCCGCGGCTACAAGAGAAGAGGTCAGTCATAAGGAGGTAAACCGTATGTCAAAAGCGGATGTGATAGAAATTGAGGGCATTGTTGTGGAGAAACTTCCCAACGCCATGTTTCAGGTGGAACTGGAGAACGGGCATCAGGTTCTGGCTCATATCAGCGGCAAGCTGCGTATGAACTATATTAAGATTTTGCCGGGCGATAAAGTTACGATTGAGTTGTCCCCCTACGACCTTACCAAGGGCAGGATCATCTGGAGGGATAAGTAGGAAAAAAATGCTTGCTTTTCAGATTTAAAGATGCTATAATGCTATAGCGACTTTGTTGAAGTACCGGGTTAACTTTGCCCAAAAGTAATCCCGGTTGACCTATATATCTAATCTTTACTTAGGTATATATCCGGATACGCCCGGACGGGTGTGCCTGGCTGTTTCCAATCAGGACGTGCAGGAGAAAGGAGAATTGCTGTGAAAGTCAGATCATCAGTAAAACCGATTTGCGAAAAATGCAAAATCATCAAGCGCAAGGGCAGTATCAGAGTAATCTGCGAGAACCCCAAGCACAAACAGAGACAAGGTTAAGATCTAAAAAATTACAGGAGGTGTGATACGCACATGGCTCGTATTTCAGGTGTTGATTTACCAAGAGAAAAACGTGTTGAGATTGGCTTGACTTATATCTACGGCATTGGCCGCGCAAGTTCAAACCGTATTCTTGCAGACGCCGGCGTGAATCCGGACACAAGAGTGAAGGATTTGACGGACGATGAGGTGAAGAAGATCGCCGCAGTGGTTGCTGATACTCAGATGGTGGAAGGTGATTTGAGAAGAGAGATCGCCATGAACATCAAGAGGCTTCAGGAGATCGGCTGCTACCGGGGGATCCGCCACAGAAAAGGTCTGCCGGTTCGCGGTCAGAAGACCAAGACCAACGCAAGAACCCGCAAAGGCCCCCGCAAGACTGTGGCTAATAAGAAGAAATAAGGTTTAAGCGAGACTCATTAACACGAGAACAGACGGAATCAAGTTGTATGTTTTAAAAACAGGAGACAAAGATTCTAGCATTATAGGAAGAAAGTAGGTTAGTTTAAAATGGCTAAAAATAAGTCCACTGCAAAAAAAGTGACGAAAAAGCGCGTAAAGAAAAACGTTGAACGCGGACAGGCACATATCCAGTCCTCCTTTAACAACACCATCGTGACGTTAACGGATACGCAGGGTAATGCTTTATCATGGGCAAGTGCCGGTGGTCTGGGATTTAGAGGTTCAAGGAAATCTACTCCATATGCAGCTCAGATGGCTGCAGAGACTGCTGCTAAGGCGGCTATCGTACATGGGTTAAAATCTGTAGACGTTATGGTAAAAGGACCTGGTTCAGGTCGTGAGGCAGCGATCCGCGCGCTTTCTGCCTGTGGTATTGAAGTAACTAGCATTAAGGACGTGACACCGGTTCCGCACAACGGATGCCGTCCGCCAAAACGTAGAAGAGTTTAATTTAGGAGGTACGAAAAGTGGCAGTTGATAGAGTTCCTGTTCTTAAAAGATGCAGATCACTTGGTCTGGAGCCGAGTGTTTTAGGAATCGATAAAAAGTCAAACAGAGAGTTAAAGAGAGCCAATCGGAAAGTAAGCGAGTACGGCCTTCAGCTGAGAGAGAAGCAGAAAGCCAAGTTTATCTACGGCGTTCTGGAGAAGCCCTTTAGAAATTACTACGCAAAGGCTTCCAAGATGGAGGGCATGGTAGGTCAGAATCTGATGATCCTTCTGGAGAGAAGACTGGACAATGTGGTGTTCCGCATGGGATTCGGCCGCACCAGAAGAGAGACGAGGCAGATCGTGGACCATAAAAACATCCTGGTTAACGGAAAGTGCGTCAACATTCCGTCTTACCTGGTTAAGGCCGGCGATGTGATCGAGGTAAAGGAGAAGTGCAAATCTTCTCAGAGATACAAGGATGTATTAGAGGTAACGGCAGGCAGAATGGTACCGGCATGGCTGGATGTTGACCAGGAGAATTTGCGGGGTACTGTGAAGGAGTTGCCTACCAGAGACGAGATTGATGTTCCAGTTAACGAAATGCTTATCGTCGAGTTGTACTCCAAATAATCTTGCTAAGTGGTAATCTTAGGATTGTTGTGATTGAGTAAAAAAGCCTCGACATATAGGACTAAAAAAGGAGGGGCTATTTGTGTTCGATTTCGAAAAACCAAACATTGAAATTGCAGAAATCTCCGAAGATAAAAAATACGGGAAGTTTGTAGTAGAACCGCTTGAGAGGGGCTACGGTACCACATTGGGCAATTCGTTAAGGAGGATCATGCTTTCCTCTCTGCCCGGGGCTGCAGTCAGTCAGGTGAAAATCGACGGCGTTTTGCATGAGTTCAGTTCCATTGCCGGAGTGAAGGAAGATGTGACTGAAATCATTATGAACATCAAAAGTTTAGCTATTAAGGACACCAGCGACAGCACGGAGGCCAAGACCGCCTACATCGAGTTTGAGGGCGAGGGGGTCATCACAGGCGCGGATATCCAGGCGGATCCGGAGATTGAGATCCTCAATCCGGATCAGGTCATCGCCACCTTAAGCGGCGGGGCGGACAGCAAGTTTTACATGGAGCTGACCATCACCAAGGGCCGGGGATATATCAGCGCTGACAAGAATAAGAAGGAGGACCTTCCCATCAGCATGATCGCCGTGGATTCTATCTACACGCCGGTGGAGCGTGTGAATATGTCTGTGGAGAATACTCGTGTGGGACAGGTTACGGATTACGATAAGCTGACTCTGGATGTTTATACCAACGGCACTTTGGCTCCCGATGAGGCGGTAAGCCTGGCAGCCAAGGTGTTAAGCGAGCATCTGAATCTTTTTATTGACCTTTCAGAGAACGCCAGAACCGCTGAGATCATGGTGGAGAAGGAGGACAATGAAAAGGAGAAGGTTCTTGAGATGAATATTGACGAGCTGGAGTTGTCGGTTCGGTCTTATAATTGTCTGAAGAGAGCCGGTATCAACACAGTGGAGGAGCTGTGCAACAGAACCTCCGAGGATATGATGAAGGTCCGCAACCTTGGGCGTAAGTCCCTGGAGGAGGTTCTGGCCAAGCTAAAGGAGCTGGGCCTGCAGCTGAATCCAAGCGACGAGTAAGGTTCAGGTTGTGACATGCCTGCCTTCGTAAGTCCGAAGGAGCGGAGGGCGGGTATAAAAAATGAAAAGGGAAGTTGGGGTTTTTGTAAGGCCGACGACGCGTAAGACCCTGCTCCAAAGAGATGGAGGAATGAACAATGGCAGGATATAGAAAACTTGGAAAGACTTCCAGTCAGAGAAAGGCGCTTCTGAGAAATCAGGTTACGGCTCTTCTGCACAATGGAAAGATCGTTACCACAGAGGCAAGGGCAAAGGAAGTCCGTAAGATTGCCGAGGGCCTGATCGCTATGGCTGTGCGGGAGAAGGACAACTATGAGACCGTTAAGGTGACTGCTAAGGTTGCCCGCAAGGACAAGGACGGCAAGAGAGTTAAGGAAGTAGTAAACGGTAAGAGAGTTACGGTTTACGATGAGGTTGAGAAGGAGATTAAGAAGGATAAGCCTTCCAGACTTCATGCCAGGAGACAGATGCTGAAAGTGCTTTATCCGGTGAAGGAGGTTCCGACGGTTGCCGCAGGCAGAAAGAAGAACACCAAGATGGCGGATATCCCGGCAAAGCTGTTTGATGAGGTTGCGCCGAAGTATGCTAACCGCAACGGCGGGTATACCAGGATCGTGAAGATCGGACAGCGCAAGGGCGACGGCGCGATGGAAGTGCTGTTGGAGCTGGTATAAAGAAAATTCTATAGACTGAAGTTTTTGGGCCGGAAGAGAGATCTTCCGGCTGTTTGTTTTTTGGAAAGGTTATGATAAAGGTGGTGAGATTGTATTGAAGATTTATCTGGATAATTGTTGTTATAACAGACCGTTTGACGATCAGAGCCAGATGAAAATACATCTGGAAGCACAGGCAAAATTGTATGTTCAGGCTAAAATTAGAGAAGGGGTCTATGATTTAGTATGGTCATATATTTTGGATTATGAAAATGGGAAAAATCCCTATGAAGAAAAGCGTCTTGCCATTGCGCCATGGAAGAACATTGCATCTATGTGTGTTTCGGAGGAGACAGAAGAAATTCTTATATTTGCGGAGTCTCTTGCTTTAAAGGGGGTAAAGACTTATGATGCTTTGCATATTGCCTGTGCTGTAGCTGCTCATTGTGAATATTATTTAACAACGGATAAAAAACTGTTAAATACGGTGATACCGGAGATCAAAATTGTCAGTCCTATTGTTTTTGTAAGTGAGATGGAGGGATGAAATGAGGACAGATACGATTGTAAAACAGGAGGGTATCAATGCATTGATATCTAAACTGGGGTATGTGGATGCGGAACGGTTTATTGTCCTGATAAACCGCGAACCTTTTGATTATTCAAAATGGAGAGAGCAGTCTTTGGAGGACGGACTTAGTGTCCGACAGCTTAGTCAAAGGGCTATGACATATTCTAAGAATCTGTAAAGGCATGATAAGTGGTGTCCCGCTGTAAAAGCGGGACTGTTTTTTGGAACACAATTCTGGAAGATATTGTCAGAATCTTTGATTTATTTTTCCTTTTTGATATGGATATTCTTAAAAAGAATGAAAGGATATCGTAAGTTGACGGTGGGGTGGGGATTGCGTATAATAAAACCAGATAAAGAAATGATTGGGAAACAGAGTATACCAGCAGCTGGGTAAGAGGAAGCGGAGGTTGAATGTTATGAGGCGCGGGAGAGGTAATGTTTGGGGCGTATGGATTTTGGTTTGTGTGATGGCAGTGATGGCGGGAAGGCCGCTGACGGTTTTCGGGGCCACGAAGACCGTGTCTTCCATTACGATACGGGTTGGCACGGATACCAAAGCCGGGGAGATGCTGAATGAGAATATTGCCGTTTACGCAAACACCACGGCAGTGCAGAGCGGGACATACGCGGCTACCAGCTCGGAGCGGTATTCTCTTCAGAACGCGGAGTGGAGCAGCTCTACCAAGAAGGCCATGACTGTGGGGGAGGAACCCAGGATGAAGCTGTATCTGGAGATTGAGGATACGGATTACGCGTTTCGGGGGTCCTATTCGTCCAGCAATATTATTGTAAAAGGCGGCACATTTATGTCTGCCAGGAGAAGTTCTTCGGGAAAGCTGGAGGTTACGGTCAGGCTCAATGGAATTAAGGGGAGCTACAAACCGCCGGTGGACGCCAGGTGGAGGGAGACCGGGTTTGGCCGGGCAGAGTGGACGGAGGAGAAGAGCGAGGGCGTGTCCTCCGGGTATTATGATGTGTATCTGTACCGGGGCAATGCCGTGGTGAAGAAGCTGGAGGATTATCAGGGTACCAGTTATAATTTTTATCCATATATGACCCAGAAGGGAACGTATAAGTACAAGGTCCGCACTGTGCCATACACGGAAGTGCAGAAAAAGTACGGGCAGAAGAGCGAGTGGCTGGATTCGGATGAGGTTTATATTGATGAGGAGCATGTGTCTGACGGCACCGGCCAGGTGGACGGCAACGGGATCAACACCTCGGGAGCCGCGCCGGTTGGCTGGGTTTTGTCCAGTGATACCTGGTACTACCGGTATCCGGACGGTTCCTATCAGAAGGATTCATGGCTGAAACTGGACGAGAAGTGGTATCTTTTTGACCGGGACGGCAGGATGCTGACAGGCTGGCAGAACAAGGACGGGCTGGGATATTATCTCCGTGACAACGGGGAGATGTACATGGGCTGGATCAAATCCGGAGACAGCTGGTATTATCTGAACTCCAAGGCCGACGGCGTGGAAGGGGCCATGCATATTGGATGGCTGAAGAATAATGGGAAGACCTACTGTATGGGACAGAGCGGCGCGATGCTGGAGGGATGGAACCAGGTAGATGGAAATTGGTATTATTTTTATCCGGGGTCGGGAAATATGGCGGCGGATGTGATCATTGATACGTTTTATGTGGATGGGAATGGGGTGTGGAAGAAGTAGATTTCAACAGTATATTGTAGAGAAAGTGAGGCTGTATGGATTTGAGAAGAGACTTGGGGGCCGGAGGTGATTTAGGACGCAGGCTCCGGGGAATGTGTGGAGCGTGGGCATGGCGCAGGAATATGGTTTTTCTGGCTCTTGTTTTGGTGGTGATCGTCGGTTGGTGCGCGCCGGTTATGGGGGCTGTCAGGCTGGCGGTTACGGAGGAGGCTTACTGGGATAAAAGTCAGGTGGGGATTGGCCGCTGGAAGAAGGTGGAGCGGGCCGAAGAGTACCGGGTGCGCCTGTATGAGAGTGAGGAGCGGTTTGTCACCAGTTTCACCGTGCGGGGGACAAAGGCGGATTTTAGCGAGTATATAAGGGACGGGTATGTATATCATTTTTCTGTGTGCGCGGTTCCGAAGGCGAATCAGAAAGCCTATATTTCCGGGGACTGGAAGGAATCGGATATTCTGGAGGCGGACGGCATAGGGGAGAATGAGGGCAAGTGGAGGACTTACAGTCAGGGAATGAAGTATGAGAGAAGCGACAAGTCTTTTATTGTGAATCAGTGGGAGCTGATCCAGGGCAAATGGTATTATTTTAACCAGGATGGTTATGCGCAGACCGGATGGCAGCTGATCAATGACAAGTGGTACTATCTGGGCGGCGACGGCGTTATGCGGACCGGGTGGCTGGACGATGGGGGAAACTGGTATTTCCTTGACAGCGACGGCGCCAGGGTTTCGGGCTGGAAAGAGGTAAAGCCCGGGGAGTGGTACTATATGGACGGCGACGGGAGAATGTTGGCCGGGACTGTGATTGACGGGTATCCGTTGGACGATTCGGGAAAGTGGATTCGGTAGCGGGCGCTGTTTACTTGTGAGTTAACGCAACGATGTACCAGTGTGGGTCATACTAGAGTGGTCTTGAAGGGCGGCATCAGTAAAAAGCTGATGCCGTTTTTTATTGGGGTAACAGTTTAAGGGTAAATTTGGTCTGGATGTTCATTCAGCGCGATTTGCGGTCGATTGGTGTCATAACGCTTATTTTTCGGGGAATTGCGATATACTGTGAGGTACAACGGCGAAAGCCGCAAAGTAGAGATACCAGTCTACCCCTACAAATGTTCAGATCAGGAAGGAGTTTTATGATGAAAGTGAGAAAGTTGGCAAGAAATGTGCTGGCAACTGCCACATTGGCGCTTACCATAGCGGCGGTTCCCGGGATGACCGCAAGAGCGGAGGAGGAAGCGTACACCTATACCGTGGAGCAGGGGGATAATCTCTGCAAGATCTCAAGGAAAGTATACGGAAGCGAGAAGTTTTGGAGGACTATCTATAATGCGAATTCAAGCAAGGTGAAAAAAGGGTATCTCATCTACAAGGGGCAGGTGTTTACAATCCCCGGGATTGAGGGAGTTACTCAGGGAACGGCCAACCCCGCGCCGGCGGCCAGCCAGACTCCGGCGGCAGATCCTGCGCCGGCATCCAGTCAGACTCCTGCGCCTAACCCGGCGCCGTCACCGAATCCTACTCCCGCGCCTAACCCGACTCCGGCCGGTGAGACGGGGAATACACAGGTTTCCGGACCAGGGGCGCCGTCTGCGCAGGAACAGGAGTATACGCTGGATTACAATGAGATCGCGTCGTGGGTTGACGGCGGATTTATTGGGAACGACGGGTCCGGCTCTCCGGTTGTGATGGCCCTTGACGCGTCAGATGAGTACGGCATCATCATATTTGGCGACAACAGCGATATGACGGCAGTTAGCTTTGTGGGAAAGATCACTTATAACGGGGATCTGGCTACCATTTCGGACGAGACCAACGGAATGTCCCTGACTTTTTCTGTAAAGGCCACCAGCGACACCACCCTTTCTCTTGACATGGGGGATATCGGGACGGCAGTGATAACGGCGGCATCCAAGGAGGACGTGCTGAGTACCATAAAGACTGCCATTGATAATTACAGACATATCGGGTAGAAGGTCTGGGATTGTCGATTGAGAGCGGTTTTGGGGCGATTGGTGCTGCAGCCTTCCTTTTGGCGGATGGTTATAGTACATTGTCCATGTCATTTGATGGATGACAGTTAAGATTTAACCTACGATGAACATAAAAAGTAGCACTACATTTTCACCCAAATAGTTGG
>CAJUFP010000040.1 GCA_910585645.1 uncultured Hungatella sp.
TGAACCCGGACGGGACATCTCTCCTTCTCTGACTGGCCTCACGACAATCCCCGCCAATGCTCACTCAACAATACACCAATATAACGAAATGAAAATTCCAGTTTTGCCACATTATGGAATATATGTAAAAAAAGAAAGGCAGGTATCAGATATGAAGATCAG
Organism: uncultured Hungatella sp.; assembly: GCA_910585645.1. Lineage (GTDB taxonomy): Bacteria > Bacillota > Clostridia > Lachnospirales > Lachnospiraceae > UBA3402. The sequence continues at coordinate 163 of CAJUFP010000040.1, forward strand.
TGGATATGAACAAATGAGCGTGTTCCTTTTCAGGAATCCTGTGGGGCAGGAGGCTGGTAGGATGAGGGGAAAGGGGCATGGAGCGGGGGAGACACCAGAGGACAGGGATACAGTTTCCATCGCTCTTTTGGGTAATGGGGGTAACGGCCGGATCAAGGCGCTTTTTGAGCAGAGACAGGCGCTTTTGGATCGGAAAAATGAGCTGATCAATTTCACTTTTGAGGAAGGCGGGGGTTGGGAATCGATCCAGGACAGGCTGGATTCCTATGAGGAGCAGATGGATGAGCTGGACCGGCAGATCGCCGAGGAGACGGCCAGACAGAGCAGGGAACTGTTTGAAAAGCCGGAACCGTCAAAGAGGGATCGCGGGCCGAAGACAGAGCAGGAGGTGGAGGAGGAGAGGCTCTCGGGACTTGTGGAGCTGTCATCCGGGTTTTCCCAGGCGAGGACGATCCGGTCGTCCCAGAATAAGCTCCAGGGAGAGGACAGGGTTTTAGAGTGCGAGATAAAGATGGATCGGGGGAGAATGGGGGACGGGGAGATGATCGCAAAGAAGGAGGAGCGTCTGGCCCAGCTGCAGCAGAGGGAGGCTAAACTGGCATCGGCGGCAGGAACATTGACCGGGGAGATGGCAGAGAGGATCCAGGAAGATAATGGACAGGGCCTCGGGGAGATGGCAGAGAAGATTCAGGAAGACAATGGACGGGGGCACCGGGAGAAGGCAAAGGGAGAGACGGAGGAGGAGAAACGAAAAGAAACAGATGATCGCGAAGGGGACAGAGCTATGGTGTGATAATCATATAGAAAAGAAAGGTTGGTGGCTGTGGTTGTGGATATCCGATTGGAAACGGTGGAAGAACATAAAAAGCATGTTTTATACAGGCTGCTGCAATATTCTCTGTTTGAAGAGAGCTTAACGGATCAAAATGATATGGATGAGGACGGGGTATTTGCGTACCCGTGGTTTGAGGATTATTTTACAGAAGAGGACAGGGAGGCCTTCTTTATAAAAGAGCAGGGAACTGAAAAGCTTCTGGGGTTTGTGATGGTCAATACGTATGTGCAGCGGTGGGAGTCTGGCCACAGTATCGCGGAATTTATGGTGCTTCCTAAGTTCCGAAGAACCGGGGTCGGGAAGCAGGCGGCGAGAGCGTGTTTTGATCGATATCCCGGGAACTGGGAGGTTTCTCCCTCGTTGGGAAGCGGGCAGGCCTATGAGTTTTGGAAAAGTGTGATCCGGAAATATACAGGAGGGCAGGAAAGGTGGGAGGACGGGATTTTTCTGTTTTCTAATTGAGCCAAGGGAAGGTTAGGGGATCGCAGCCGGCTTATTACAGGGAAGAAACTTCTGTGGATGTCAACTGGCTTATTCCAGACAGAAGCTTCCTCGACCGAAAGCCTGCTAATCACTGGGAAGAAGGCTCCCTGGCCGTCAGCCCGCAAACTGACGGCAGAATTCCAGAAATAAGTCCAGGCTGCCCAGGCGGCGGTTGGAAACATAGACAAATCCAATGGTCCGTTTGGGGATCGGCGCATCCAGGTGTACCTGCACCAGCCGCCCCTTATCCAGATCGTCCCGCACAAATTCTTTGATGACGCTGCCTACCCCGATGCCGATCCGGGCAAATTCGATCAACAGGTCCATGGTGGTCACTTCCAGCAGGTTGTTGGGCGTGATGTGGTTGGCGGTCAGATAGTCGTCGATGTGGCGTCTGGTCACATTGGCCCGGTCTAAGAGCATGATGTTGCCTGCGGAGAATACGTCCGCGTCATCCCCCTCCCGCAGTTTTAGGTTGTCCAGATAGGCGGGGGAGGCTACAAAGATGTCTTCAATCTCCATGATGGGAAGGAACACCAGGTTTTTGCGGGGGCCCGGGTCAGCCACCAGGCCCAGGTCGATCTTCTGCTGTTCCAGCATGGACATGGTGTGGGTGGAGGACTGGCTGTCAATGGTGATCTTTATATGAGGGTACTGCTCAATAAAGCCTTTTAAATAGGAAATCATGATGTATCGGCACAGGGTATTGCTGACACCGACGCGGATGTGGCCTAAGTGGAACCGCCTGGCCCGCTTTAATTCCGCCTCGCCGTTTTGCAGCTCCTCAAAGGCTCGGCAGGTGTGCTCAAACAGGATGCGGCCTTCCTCTGTCAGCTGGACGCCCCGGGAATTTCTGGTGAAGAGCGTAGTGCTTAAACTGTCCTCCAGCTTTCCGATGGCCTTGCTGATGGCCGGCTGGCTGATGTAGAGCGCCTTGGCGGCTTTGGAGATGTTGCCGGTTTTGGCAACTTCGTAGAATATTTTATACTGGGACAGGTTCTGTTCCATGGAGGCCTCCTTTTTGGTAAGATGTACTCTCGGGTTCCGATCTCCCCTTGTCTGCAGCGGGGGAGTTTATTCAACGTATATTCCATGTACGCCTCATATATTTACGCGCAACTGAGAAAAAATCATATCACAAAATCAGACGCGAAAAGACTCCGGGAGTATATAGGGGTATGTTTTTGATTATACCAGCACCTGTGCTTCAATACAAGTTACAGTTTACAGGGCGGGAAAGTTTTGTATTTGGGTTGTTCCTGTACACTCCCATGCCAGGTATGGAGGTGTACATAATGACAGCGAACTGTAACTTTGGGTTTAGGGCGCTAAAGCTGGATTGACGGATGCGGTTGCGCGCAGGAATGCATAACCGTTCGCTGCCATGACGTATATCTCCATGCCTGGCAGCGCTGTGTCTGGCATGGGAGTGAACAGAAATGCATAACCGTCCGTTATAATAGTCATGAGTATTATATATTGTCATGATACGGATGCCCATGCTATAATATGGTCACAGTGTTTATGATTATGGAAGATTCGGAGGAGCATCATGTCTGTCGGCAAAATATTTAAATTTCACAATGACCTGGACACGGATCAGATTATCGCGTCCCAGTATCTGCTGCTGCCCACCATTGACGAGATGAAAGAGCACGCGTTTGAATCCCTGGACCCGGAATTTTCGGTTAAGGTAAAGCCCGGGGATTTTGTTGTGGGAGGGGATAATTTTGGGTGCGGCTCATCCAGGGAGCAGGCCCCGGGGGTGTTAAAGGCTTTGGGGGTCCAGGCGGTGGTGGCAAGATCATTTGCCCGCATCTTTTACCGCAACGCCATCAATATCGGGCTGCCGGTGATCGTGTGCAGGGACCTTCCTGACGCGGTGGAGACCGGGGACGAGATGGAGCTGTCCCTGACTGTGGGAGTGGCAAAGGCCAATGGGAGGACCTTTTCCTGTACCAAGCTTCCGCCCTATATGCAAAAGATCCTAAGCCAGGGCGGATTGATCCCATCATTAAATAAGGAGGAGGCGTGACCATGGGAATGACCATTGGGGAGAAGATCATCGCCCTGGCGGCGGGGGTCAGCCAGGTGAAAGCGGGGGATATTCACACCGTAAATCTGGACAGGATGATGAGCAATGACGGCACCACCCATCTGACGGTTGATATGTACTATCATAAATTAAACCATCCGCGGATCGCGGACCCGAAGAAGATGGTGTTTATTGTGGATCATAACGTGCCGTCGGACAGCCCTAAGACAGCCGCGGCGCAGAAGAAGATGCGGGATTTTGCCAGAGAGCATGGGATCGACTTCTGGGAGGGGGAGGGCGTGTGCCATCAGGTGATGATGGAAAAATACGTGTGTCCCGGGGAGCTGATCTTTGGGGCGGACAGCCACACCTGCACCTACGGGGCTTTGGGGGCCTTTGGAACAGGGGTGGGATGTACGGACCTTCTCTACGGCATGGTGACAGGCTCCTCCTGGGTCCTGGTGCCGGAGACCATAAAGTTTAACCTTACAGGCAGGCTGCGAAAAGGGGTTTACCCCAGGGATCTGATGCTGACCATCATCGGGCAGATCGGCGCAAGCGGGGCCAGCTACCAGGTCATGGAGTTTTGCGGAGACGGGGCCGGGACTTTGAGCGTGGAGGACCGGATGGTCTTGTGCAACCTGGCTGTGGAGGCAGGGGCAAAGACCGCCATCTTTGAGCCGGACGACATTGCCTTACAGTGGCTGAACAGACGGGGGCGGAAGCCGAAAGCCGTGTTTAAGAGCGATGAGGACGCAGAGTATGTGAAAGAATATACCTTTGACCTGGATCAGATCCGGCCGGTGGCGGCAAGGCCTGACTTTGTGGACGATGTGGCGCCGGTGGAAGACGTGCAGGGCGTGAGGATTGACGAGGCGTTTCTGGGCTCCTGCAACAACGGGCGGATCGACGATCTGCGGGTGGGGGCCGCTGTCGTGAAAGGGAGGAAGGTCTCGGACCATGTGCGGTTTCTGGTGGTGCCGGCCAGCAGGCAGGTGTATCTGCAGGCATTGGAGGAAGGGCTCATCCAGATCTTTATGGAAAGCGGCGCGATTGTCATGAATCCCAACTGCAGCGTGTGCTGGGGAAGCTGCCAGGGCGTGATCGGGGAGGGGGAGGTGCTGATCAGCACAGGCACCAGGAATTTTAAGGGGCGTGCAGGCCATCCCTCCTCCAAAGTGTATCTGGGGTCCGCGGCTACGGTTGCGGCATCTGCGGTGAAGGGCGAGATCTGCACGGCGGATATGTTATAAGGCGGGTAAATGAGAAGGGCAGGGGCCCGGTGAGGGTCTGCGGCAGATATGGATGGAGAATTCAAGAGAGACCTGCTTACGGTGTCAGCCGCAGGTCCGGCGCGGCGGCCGGCTGCAAAAGCCGGGGCGTCTTGGATGGCGCGCGGCCCGGAGGATGGATGTCCGGGCCCTGGCATTGACAACAGAAACATAAAAAAGAGGACTGTCTATGGAACATTTTACGGGAAGAGTCTGGGTTTTGGGGGATGACATTGACACGGATATCATCATCCCCACAGAGTATTTGGCGCTAAAAAGCATTGAGGATATGAAGCAGTACGGGTTTAGCCCCTTAAGGCCTGATCTGGCCGGAAAGATCAAACAGGGCGATATGATTGTGGCCGGGAAGAATTTCGGGTGCGGCTCTTCCAGGGAGCAGGCTCCGGAGGTGTTAAAGGCCCTTGGCATCCGCTGTATCATAGCGAGATCATTTGCCCGCATCTTTTTCCGCAACTCCATCAATAACGGGCTGCTTTTGATGGAGCAGCAGGACCTTTGCTCGGATGTAAGCGAAGGGCAGGAGATTGAGGTGGTGGTAAACAGCCATGTTTCCTGTAACGGAAAGCGGTATCCTCTGGCATCCCTTCCGGATAACCTGGTGGAGATCATAAACGCCGGGGGCCTGGTCAGAGCCATGAGAGCCAGAAACGGGCTGGCAGTGTAAGGTTTGACGCGGGAAAGGCTGATGGACCAATAGCGCAGCCTTGCCTAAAGAAGGAGCAGAGCAGGAGGGGAGAAATGGGACAGACCATAGTAGAAAAGATCATTGCCCGCAATATCGAGGCAGAGCAGGTGAAGCCCGGGGAGATCGTGACGGTCAGCGTTGACAGGGTGATGCTGGATGATATCATGATCCCTTTTATTGCGGATAAATTTCAGGAGATGGGGTTTAGGAAGATCTGGAACCCGGACAAGGCAGTATTGATCTACGATCATCTGGTGCCTTCCAGTCAGCTGGACGACACCAGGCACTACAAGGTGGGGGATGCGTTTGCGGAGAAATATGGTATTGAACATGTTCACCGAAGCGACGGCATCTGCCATCAGCTGATGACCGAGGCCGGGTATGTGAAGCCGGGGGATGTGGTGTTCGGCACGGACAGCCACACCACCACCTACGGCTGTGTGGGGGCTTTCTCCACAGGGATCGGGTACACGGAGATGGCGGCGATCCTGGGGACAGGCGCCCTGTGGGTCAAGGTGCCGGAGACGATCCGGATCGAGATAAACGGCCCCCTTCCCGCCAATGTTATGTCAAAGGATGTGATCCTGCGGATCATCGGCGATCTGGGGGCTGACGGGGCTACCTACCAGGCTCTGGAGTTTGTGGGGGACGGGGTGGAGCGCATGAGCGTCAGCAGCCGCATGACCATGGCCAATATGGCCATTGAGGCCGGGGCAAAGTGCGCCTTGTTTACGCCGGATGAGAAGACGGCCCGTTACTGCAATGTGGAATTGAATGAGTTTCAAAAAGGTCTGGCAGGGGACGAGGACGCGTCGTACTGCAGGAGACTTACCTACCGGGGGGAGGACTTTGTTCCGGTGATGGCCTGTCCGTCCCAGGTGGATAAGATCAGGGAGGTAAAGGAGCTGGAGGGGCTTCCCATTGACCAGGTCTTTATCGGTTCCTGCACCAACGGGCGTCTGGAGGATCTGATGGCAGCGGCTAAGGTTCTGGAGGGGAAGCAGGTGGCGCCTTTTGTGAAGCTTATTGTGACTCCCGCAAGCCGGAAGGTCTATGAGGAGGCCATGGCCTGCGGGGCCATAGGGACTCTTGTAAAGGCAGGGGCCATGGTGACTCATCCTGGCTGCGGGCTCTGCTGCGGCCGCGCAGGAGGGATCCTGTGCGACGGGGAGCGGGTGGTGGCCACCAACAACCGGAATTTTCTGGGACGCATGGGAACCTCCAAGGTGGAGATCTACCTGGCTTCCCCGGCTGTGGCGGCCGCCTGCGCGGCGGCAGGGGCCATTGCCTGTCCCCTGTAATACGTGTAAGGTGTTAATACATGTTTTTGATAAAAAAAGAGCCGATGTGGACGGCTCTTTTTTTATGGGCGCGGTATAGGGGGAAGAAGATCACTTAGCGCTGACGGACCCTCGGCACAAGCAGGGGAGAGGGACATTTCTCTGCTGGGTTTCCTTAGACTTAACAGAAATGTAATAATTATGTAAAAATAAATGTGATATTTTATATAAAAATGAAACATATTTTTCCGGTTTTCTTCGTATATATTTAATATATATTGGCAAAATGTAAAATTTACCGGCATGAAAAGTGCTGAATCGAGTCCCCTGCCATTGACTTTTTGCAACGGAGTCCCATATAATAACCAGGATTACCCGATATTTTGCGCGCAAAGTGGGAGAGATATTCCATTTTAGGAGTATTTTTGAAGAAAAAAGGGAGAAAGAAGGGATAATGTGTTCCATTTTATAAAGAGGCTGGAGAAAGAGGTCTTTATCGCCGCCGCTCTGGTGATCGCTATTGTGGCTCTGACCACAAAGGGGTTTGGAGGCGACGGGAGGGATGCCATGACAGCCATGGCAGAGACTCCTGCAGTGTCCCGGGAAGAGACAGCGGCAGGTGAGGAGCCGGGGGTGGAGTATGGGCAGCAGGTAGTGGGCTATCTTTTGACCCGGGATATGAAGCGGCAGGAGCAGGTCCGCAGGGGAGAAGGCGTACAGACTGTAGAAGATGAACAGGGGGAGAGAGGGGCAGAAGGTTTGATGGAGGGCGGCAGCGGCCAGCCGGGAGACGGCCTGGGCAAGGCGGGAAGCAGCGACGGGGACGGCAGTGAAGACCAGGCGGAGGGCAGCGGAACCCGGGAGGCGGCCAGCGGTCATGGGGGCATTTCTCTGACTCAGGAGGATTACCAGATCCTTTTAAAGATCGTGGAGGCGGAAGCCGGCGTCTGCGACAAAAAGGGGAAGATCCTGGTGGCCAATGTGGTCTTAAACCGGGTGAAAAGCGACCAGTTTCCGGACACGATTACCGGCGTGGTGTATCAGCCGTCCCAGTTTTCCCCGGTGTCCAACGGCAGCATCAACACCTGCAGGATCAGCAGCGACACCAAAGAGAGCGTGGACCGGGCATTGAAGGGGGAGGACTATTCCCAGGGAGCCCTGTTCTTCATGAATCGTTCCGCTTCCCGCAACGGGGCGGTCAGCTGGTTTGACAGAAAGCTTACTTACCTGTTTCGATATCAGGGCCACGAATTTTTTAAATAGGGGATTGTGGAAAACATAGGTTTTGGTGTATACTGAATGGGAAGCGAAGCGTGAAAACATGTCACAAAGGAGGCAGACCAATGATTTTTGATTTTGCGGCAAACCTGGATTTTTACAGAGGTCTCGGTATTGAGGGGCGTTATGCCAAGGCGGTGGATTTTTTGAAGAGCCATGATTTAAAGACTCTGGAAAACGGCAAGTATGAGATTGACGGCAAGAACGTGTACGCCAATGTGATGGATTACGACACCGTACCCTGGGAGGAGGCAAAGTATGAGTCCCACAAGGATTATACGGATATCCAGTACATCATTGAAGGGTGTGAAGTCATGACTTACGCTCCTGTGGACCAGCTGACGGTTTCCGTCCCCTATAACGCGGAAAAGGACGCGGCGCTGTATGATAATTCCGTGGCCGGACTGCGGATTCCCGTTCATGGAGGAGAGTTTGTGGTCTTTCATCCCTGGGACGGCCACAAGCCCAAGGCAGCCGACGGCGCGCCATCCCATGTAAAGAAGATCGTGGTAAAGGTCAAAGAGAATTGAGTTTTAAAGCCTCCGCGGCGTTACGCGGAGGCCTTTTTGTTTGTTATCTCAAGGAAGCGCCTGGCTCTGCCGGAATTTGCCCGGCGGCATGCCGGCGTATTTTTTAAAGGTGCGGATAAAGTTGGAATAGTCGGAAAAGCCGCTGCCCTGGCAGGCCTCGGTGACGGTTTTTCCCTGGCGCAGCAGTTCCTTGGCCAGGGCGACCCGCTTTAGGATGATGTACTCCCGAAGGGAGCACCCGGCCTGCTCTTTAAATTTCCGGCACAGGTAAGAGGGGTCCAGGTGGACATACTCCGCCAGTTCCAGGACAGTGACAGGCTCGTTTAAATGGCAGTTCACATAGGCCATGATCTGGCTGGAAAGGGGCAAAGCCGGGGAGGTGGGCTTCTTTTTGGGGCCTTCGTCCTGGGAGAGGAGGCAGGTGTTGACAAAGACCAGCATCTGCAGCAGGTAGGAGGCAGCCAGGACGTCGTGGCCGAAATGGTCCGCTGCCAGGGCAGTGTGCATCCGGTCCGCCAGGGACAGGTAGTATTCCAGCTCCTCGTCGTTAAGGGCAAGGAACTCCTGCCTGGCTGCAGGGCGTTTTTTAAAACAGGTAAGCAAATCAGAGTCCGGTGTGGAGAACCTGCGGATAAAGTCCGGGTAAAAATGGGTGGCGATCCGCTCATAGGGGCAGGCGCCCTGAATACCGGCCCGGTGCATCTCATTGCTTCCTATGAGGAGAAGGGTTCCCCGGGTGATGGGGTAGAGGCGGTGCTCGATGTAATAGTCGCCGCTGCCATTGAGAAACAGAAGGAGTTCGCAGGAGTCGTGCATATGGTACACACTGTTAAATGGCTGGGCGGACAGCATGTGGTGGCTGCGGATAACTTCCGGAAAATGGAGCTGTTCGCAGGAAATGGTCTGTGGTCTGTTCATGGATGGTCTCCCTGTCAAAAGTCAGATCGCGCAAGAAACCAGCCGGTTTTTGCAAGGAAGCTGTTTGGATTTTATTATATGATAGGGGTAGAAAAAAGGCAAGAGGAGAAGGAGGAACGAGATGAAATTTACGGTACAAAACCCGGATCTTCAGGGGAGCCCCTACACAGGGATGACAAGGGAGCACTGGCTGGACGCCTGTGAGTTTTTGCTTGAGGGGATATTTTCCAACCTTTCCGGCCAGGAGGAGCTGCCCATGAGCCGGAGAGTGGAATTTCAGGTCAGCTATCCGACGAAGGACAGCTCCCCCACCAAGGCTTACGCGGAGAAGTTTGAGGGTCTGGCCAGAAGCTTTCTCATCGCGGCGCCGCTTTTGAGGAACCGGCCGGACTGCGTGGTGGCCGGCATACCGGTGGCCAGGTACTATAAGGATCTGATCCTGGGGGCGGTGACTCCAGGCCACAGACATTACCTTCTGGGGTGGAAGGAGCTGACGGAGATTGCCCGGGAGGGAGAGAAGTCGTTTCAGCACACCTGTGAGTGCGCTTCCCTGGTTATCGGCCTGGATCAGTGCAGGGAAGTGATATGGGACAAATACACCCAGGAGGAGCGGCAGCGGATCGGGGAGTATCTTATGGGCTTTGGGACCCAGCGGACGGAATCCCACAACTGGCGGCTGTTCAATATGCTCATTCTGGGGTTCCTTTCCATGGAGGGCTGGGAGATCGATGAGGGGCTTATGAGGGAGCACGCCCAGAATATCCTGTCCTACTACGCGGGGGACGGCTGGTATCGGGACGGCCACAGGTTTGACTACTACACGCCGTGGGCATTTCAGGTGTACGGGCCCATATGGAATGTGTGGTACGGCTACGAGAAGGAACCGTGGATGGCAGCCAGGATCGAACAGTATGCCAATGCCATGACAGACAGCTTTTCTTCCATGTTTGACCGGGAGGGCCATGTGACTCTGTGGGCCAGAAGCGGCCTTTACCGCAACGCGGCCACATCCCCCTACGCCTCGGCGTTTCTCCTGAAACATACCGAGGCGGACCCGGGGTACTCCAGGTGGGTCAATTCCGGGGCCCTCTTACAGTTTATTACCAGGGAGGACGTGTTTGTAAACGGCGTGCCAAGCCTGGGATTTTATGGGGAGTTTCTGCCCATGGTCCAGGGCTACAGCTGCGCGGAGAGCCCGTACTGGATCGCCAACACCATGGTGGCTCTGACCTATCCAAAGGACCACCCGTTCTGGACGGCCAGGGAGAACCGGGGACCCTGGGAGGGGCTGGGGGAGACGGAGTTTCGAGAGACAGTCATGGACGGGCCGGGGATCGTGGCTGCCAGCTTAGGGGGCAACGGGGCCTGCGAGTTTCGGACAGCCAAGGGCCTGTTTGAGCCGGGCAATGAGTACATTCCCTACTATGTGCGCCTGGGCTTTCACAGCCAATTCCCCTGGGAGGCGTTTGACCATAAGGGGGCGGAGGCCATGCAGTACAGCCTTACCTACGGCAATGGCCAGGCTATGACGCCCAATATCATCCTGTACGGCGGGGTGAAGGACGGGGTGCTGTACCGGAAGGAGTATTTTGATTTTCGGTATAATTTCCAGGGAAAGGCGTCCATCGCCCTGGCTGATTTTCCTGTGGCAGATGGCATGGTGCGGGTGGACAAGATGCGTATCCCGGAGGGGCCTTTTGAGCTGACCATGGGGGCCTACGGCATGGCGGAGGCGGAAGACGGGACAGAGATCCAAGTGGAGGAGTTTTCAAAAGGCAGCGCCAGGGCCCTGGTGTTAAAAAAGCCCGGGTGTCAGCTGGCTCTGACGGTTTACGGGGGATGGGAGTCTCTGGCCGTGAAGCGGAGGGAGGGCGTGAACTCTCTGGGAAGAGCCAGTCTTCTGGTCTACGGGAAGCTTAAGCGGGACCGGGATTATGAGTATGGTCCCTGCGTGATGATCTCCTCGGTTCTCACCAGGTCAGACGACAGGCCCTGGAGCCAGGAGGAGCTGTTCCCTGTGGAGAGCGTGACTTATACGGATGAGGACGGGTATGGGGCTTACGGGCCGGTGACACTGCGTATGAGGGACGGCAGGGTGATGACTGTGGATTATGAGGGGCTGGAAGGACGGCTCTGTGTGTGACGGGATAATGGGATAAGGATGGAGGGGACAGCTCTGTCAGTACGGCGTTTTTGGCGTATGGGCGGGGCTGTTTTTTAGGGGATTAAGAAAGAACTTTTTGCGTGAGATGGGAAAGTGACGAAATTAGGTGTATTGTTGAGTGAGCAATGGGCGGGGGAGTCGTGATGCCAGGGATTTTTTGTTATGCTGATAAGCCAAATAGTGTTCACTATGTATATGATGTCGGCAGGTGTCTTTTAAGAGAGGAGCGAAATGGCAAACATGAGATAAGTGTGGAGGATGATAAAACTTTTTTAAAAGCGTGAGTATTCTTTTTGACAGTACACGGATGGGGGGCATCATGTTCTACATGCTTTTCGATGAAATTGTAACACTAATTCAGGAAGGCATGTTCAGGTCGCAATACTTGCTTTAGGCTTCTGAATTCAGGAACAATTAATAGAATATAGTATTCAGGATATTATTGAGTACATGGTTCAGGATTTCCAGATTGAGTATGACCAGGCAATTATGGCGGAATTACAAAATCAGGGATACGACTATGTTTACGGGCCGAATATCACCAGTATTTTCGGTGAGGAAGGCGGCGCGTCCTTTGGGTATACATATACAGGAGGAACATCAAAATGATACACACAACCCACTACGATTCCCCCATAGGCAGATTTCTTCTGGCCGGGCGGGGCAATGCCCTCACAGGTCTGTGGATCGAGGGACAGAAATACTTTCCAGACTCCTTTAAGGAAGAGGAGCTGACAGAGAGGGAGGACTGCCAGGTGTTAAAGGACACGAAGACATGGCTTGACCGCTATTTTGCGGGGGAGAGGCCGTCCATACAGGAGCTGCCCCTAAAGCCGGAGGGCAGCGATTTTCGCAGGCAGGTGTGGGACATCCTATGCCGTATTCCCTACGGTCAGGTAACCACTTACAAGGAGATATCGAAAAAGATTGCCGCCGCAAACGGCCTTGACCATATGTCGGCTCAGGCTGTGGGCGGGGCGGTGGGACACAACCCTATATCCGTTATCATCCCCTGCCATCGGGTGGTGGGGACGGACGGGAGCCTGACCGGGTATGCAGGGGGGATAGACCGGAAGATAAAGCTCCTTGCTCTGGAGGGCGTTGACATGGGGAGGCTGTTTGTTCCCGGAGAGAAGGCGGCCGCGATCTATAGAGTGAACTAAAGTTCAGCCAGTCTGGCCTTTTCTGGTCTTAATGCAATCTTAACGCCATCCCCCTTACGTTAATACACTTTTCACGCCATCTGTGTCATAATCTAAGTAGAGACACGGAGGCAGGAATCATTATGAGCGGAATCGAAAAGAAACTATCATCGGCCCAGATCATCATTCTGGGGTTTGCGGGGGTCATTCTCCTGGGAAGCGTGCTGCTTATGCTGCCCATCGCTACAAGGGACGGCAGAGGGGCGGCTTTTGCGGACGCCCTCTTTACTTCTACTTCGGCAGTGTGCGTAACAGGGCTTATTGTGTACGACACGGCTGTTTACTGGACCGGGTTTGGGCAGGCGGTGATCTTGATGCTGATCCAGATCGGCGGCATGGGTGTGGTGACTGTGGGCGCGGCGGTTTTTATGGTGTCAGGGAAAAAGATAAACTTGAAGCAGCGCAGCACTATGCAGGAGGCCATCTCAGCCCACAAGGTAGGAGGGATCGTGAACCTCACAGGCTTTATCATAAAGATGACACTTATTTTTGAGCTTGTTGGGGCTTTGGTGATGATGCCGGCCTTCTGCGGGGAGTTCGGTCTGGCCGGAGGGATGTGGCGGGCAGTGTTCCACTCTGTATCCGCCTTCTGCAACGCGGGCTTTGACCTGATGGGGACCAGACAGGAATACTCATCCCTAACCTTTTTTGCGGAGAACTGGATTGTCAATGGAGCTGTCATGGCGCTTATCATCATCGGAGGAATCGGGTTCATGACCTGGGATGATATCAGGACACATAGACATCGTGTTCGGAGATACCGGATGCAGAGCAAAGTGATCCTGACGACTACCGCGCTGCTTGTAACGGTGCCGGCGCTGTATTTTTTCTTCTTTGAATTTTCCGGAGAGCCTTTATACAGGCGCGTCCTCATGTCCTGCTTTCAGTCTGTGACGCCCAGGACCGCAGGGTTCAACACAGCGGATCTTAGCCGGATGAGCGAGACAGGACTTGGCATCATCATCCTTCTGATGCTGATCGGCGGCTCCCCTGGTTCCACGGCGGGGGGAATGAAGACTACCACCTTTGCGGTGCTGCTGTCCACAGCGGCGGCTGTTTTTCACCGAAGGGAACACGCCCATTTTTTTGGGCGGCGGATTGACAATGAGACGGTACGCAGCGGGGTGACAGTCCTTGTGATGTATCTGACGCTGTTTTTGGGCGGTGGCCTTATTATAAGCCGCGTTGAGGGGCTTCCTTTATTGCCCTGTATGTTTGAAACCGCCTCCGCCATGGCTACAGTAGGGCTGAGTCTTGGGCTTACACCAGGGCTGGGATTGGTGTCAAGAGGGGTCCTGATCGTTTTGATGTATATAGGAAGGGTAGGCGGGCTGACCCTGATCTTCGCGGCTATGTCTGACAGCCGTGGGGCCAATACGGCCAGGCTGCCCCAGGAAAAACTAATGGTTGGGTAAAGGAGGATTTGGCTGTGAAGAGCGTATTATTGATCGGACTTGGGAGATTTGGAAGACATATTGCCATGAAATTATACGATTTAAATCATCAGGTCATGGCTGTGGATATAAACGAGGAGCGGGTAAACGGGGCCTTGTCCTTTGTCACAAGCGCTCAGATCGGGGATAGCACCAATGAGGAGTTTCTCTCCTCTCTGGGGATCCGCAATTTTGACGTATGTATCGTGACCATCGGGGATAATTTTCAGAATTCTCTGGAGACTGCCTCCCTGCTCAAAGAGTTGGGAGCCAGGAAGGTCATTGCCAGGGCGTCCAGGGGGGTTCAGGAGAAGTTTCTTCTGCGCAACGGAGCGGACGAGGTGGTTTATCCGGAGAAGCAGCTGGCTGCCTGGACAGCCATACGGTGTACGTCCAGACATATATTGGATTACATTGAGCTGGATAAGGATTGTTCTATCTTTGAGCTGGCGGTTCCGGAGGGATGGAACGGGAAAAGCGTTGTTCAGCTGGATATTCGAAAAAAATATGGGATCAATGTGTTGGGAGTTCGGGAGAACGGAAAATTGAACATGAACGTAGGGCCGGACATGGCTTTGAGCGAAGGAAAATCCATACTGGTACTGGGGCAGCAGCGGGCAGTTCAGAAGTGCTTTCATATTTAGACCAAGGCCAAGCCAAAAGGCAGAGGCGCAAATGGGCTGCAGGGTAATTGCTGGAAATGGAGAAGGGAGGATAGCAGCGGCATGAAGGACGTGTTGATAATGGGCTGTATGATTGCGATATTTGGCTTTGGGTATATTGTCATGGGAAAACTGGATCAGCTGCTGGATGGGATGACAAAAAGCGGGGACAAAGGAAAAGGCCCGGACGGATACCAAGGCGGCCGGGAAGAAAGGGTTGACGGATGGGAAAGAATGAGAAAGGGCAGCTGAAGATCTTTTTCAGCTATGCGGAGAGTATCGGTAAGACTCTGGCCATGTTAAAGGCCGCCAAAAGAGTCAGGGATCAGGGGGCGGATGTAGTTGTAGGGTGTATCGGGCCTCATATGTCGGATGAGGCCCTGGTTTTGTTTGAGAGCTTTGAGCGGCTTGTCCAGAGCCCGGGGGAGGAATTTGACCTGGATGGAGCTCTTTTAAGAAAGCCGGATCTGATTCTGATTGATGAGCTGGCTCACTCCAATAAAAGGGGAAGCCGTCACAGAAAGCGTTACCAGGATATTGACGAACTGCTGAAGGCGGGGATCGATGTGTACACTACAGTGAATGTGGGGAACATTGAGAGCCTTCATGATACGGTGACAGATATTACAGGGGTGTATGGATGGGAGAGGATCCCGGATTTTGTCTTTGATCAGGCGGACCAGGTGGAGCTTATGGACATTGAGCCTCAGGAACTGATCAAACGAGCCGGGGAGTCTCCCTTTACGGCTATTCAGCTGACGGCTCTGAGGGAGGCGGCTCTGCGGCGATGCGCGGATCGGGTGAAGCGGCTGGCTGACAAGGGGCAGAAAAATAGTTTCCACACCAATGAGCACATCCTGGTGTGCCTCTCCTCCGCGCCTTCCAACGCAAAGATCATCCGCACGGCGGCCAGAATGGCCAGAGCGTTCAACAGCCAGTTTACAGCGCTGTTTGTGGAAACGCCGGAGTTTGGAGCGGCATCGGAGGAGAATAAGCAAAGACTGCGAGACAACGAGGCGCTGGCGGAGCAGCTGGGAGCTCACATAGAGACAGTCTACGGGGAGGATGTTCCCTACCAGATCGCGGAGTTCGCAAGGCTGTTTGGCGTCACAAAGATCGTGCTGGGGCGGAGCGCTGTCACCAGGAAGGTCCTGCCGCGGAAACTGCCTCTGACAGAGCAGCTGATCGCTTATGTGCCGGAGATCGACATCCACATTATTCCGGACAGGAATGCGGATAAAGGCTACCGTCCCAGGAAAGCAAAGAAGAGGAGGGCAGTCTGTATCCTGGAAAATACGGCAAAAAGCGGCGGCATTTTGACCGGGGCTACGATCTTAAGCCTGGGATTTTACCGCCTTGGGTTTACAGAGGCCAACATCATCATGGTGTACATTCTGGGGGTGCTTTTGACTTCCACAGTGACGTCCCACCAGATCTACAGCCTGGTATCCTCCATTGCCAGCGTATTTATCTTCAATTTCCTTTTCACCCATCCCCGCTTTTCCCTGACCGCCTATGAGACGGGATATCCGGTGACTTTTGTGGTCATGTTTCTGACAGCGTACATCACCGGGACCTTTGCGATCCGATACAAGGAGCAGGCAGGGCAGTCGGCCAAAGTCGCGTACAGGACGAAGATCCTTTTTGACACAGACCAGATGCTGTCAAAAGCGAACAATCGGGCGGAGATCACAGAGGCTGCCGCAAAGCAGATGGGAAAGCTTCTGGACAGAAATATGGTGATTTTTGACAGCGGGGAGGGCGAGATCTCGCGTCCCCGATTTTTTGGGCCGGACGGAGTCCCCAGGCAGTCCTTTTTCGGGGAGAGGGGCATTGACGCTGACAGGGAGTTTAAGACGGCTCAGTGGGTTCTTAAAAACAACCACGGGGCTGGAGCGGGAACGGACACCTTGTCTGACGCCGCCTGTGTTTATCTGGCTCTGCGGGTCAATGAGCGGGTTTACGGGGTGGTGGGTATCGAAGCGGGATGCCGACCTCTGGACGCCGCAGAGCATGGCATCCTTCTGTCCATCTTGGGAGAGTGCGCCCTGGCTCTGGAAAATGAAAAGAATGTGCGGGAGAAAGAGGCGGCGGCTGTTCTGGCGGAGAGCGAACAGCTGCGCGCAAACCTTCTGCGAACGATTTCCCACGATCTGCGGACGCCTTTGACCACGATCTCAGGCAATGCCAGCAACCTTTTGAGCAACGGTGACAGCTTTGATGAGGACACCAAAAAACAGATTTACTCGGATATCTATGACGATTCCCTGTGGCTCATCAATCTGGTTGAGAATCTTCTCTACGCCACTCGTATCGAGGAGGGGCGGATGACCCTGAACATGTCCACAGAGCTTTTAAGCGACCTTGTGGAGGAGGCGGTGAGGCATGCCGGGCGCCAGATGTGTGGACATCACCTGTCCGCGGTCTATGAGGATGATATGGTGTTTGTGCAGGCGGATGGGAAACTGATGGTCCAGGTGATTGTCAATATGGTGGATAATGCGGTAAAATATACGCGGGAGGGATGCTCGGTGACAGTAAGCGCCGGGCGGGACGGGAACATGGCTGTGATCAGGGTAGCTGACGATGGGGACGGTATTCCGGATGAGGAGAAGGTAAAGGTCTTTGAGAAATTTTACTGTGGGGGTAACAAAATCGGGGATAACCGGCGGAGTCTGGGACTGGGGCTGTATCTGTGCAGGGCCATTGTGGAGGCTCACAAAGGACAGATCCAGGTGTCGGACAACGACCCTGTGGGAGCTGTGTTCAGCGTTACGCTTCCCCTTAAGGAGGTTATTGTTTATGAATAAGATTCAGATTTTGGTGGTGGAGGACGACGCGCCGGTTAGAAATCTGATCACCACCACGTTAAAGGCCCATGACTATCGGTTTGCCACCGCGGTAAACGGAAGCGGCGCGGTTATGGAGGCGGCTTCCCGCAATCCGGACATTATCCTTCTGGATCTGGGGCTGCCAGATATGGACGGGGTGGAGGTCATTGAGAAGATCCGCAACTGGTCCAATGTACCTATTATCGTGATCAGCGCCCGGAGCGAGGACAGCGATAAGATCGACGCTTTGGACGCGGGGGCGGACGATTATCTGACCAAGCCGTTTTCCGTGGAAGAGCTGCTGGCAAGGCTGCGGGTTACTACCAGGCGGCTTGCTCTCATGGCAGCCGGTAGTAGGGACGCGGTTTTTGTAAACGGGCAGCTGCGGATTGATTACGCTTCCGGCTGCGCGTATCTGGGGGAGGAGGAGATGCATCTGACGCCCATGGAGTATAGGCTTTTATGCCTTCTGGCCCAGAACGTGGGGAAGGTGCTGACCCACAAGTTTATCACCCAGAGCGTGTGGGGCAGCAGTTGGGAGAAGGATGTAGGGTCCCTTCGGGTATTCATGGCTACGCTGCGCAGGAAGCTGGAACGGGCTCCTGGAGCGCCCCAGTATATTCAGACTCATATTGGGATCGGGTATCGGATGGTGAGAGTGGAGTAAAGTGATGGGCCAAAGCGCGGGTTTTGGGAAGGCGTTTGGCAGAAAGCGGGCGTAAGCCCACGGACACGACACGAGGACGATCCGTGGGCTTACGTTTTATCCGGCTGAAGCATGAGCCGTTTAAAGTATTCTTCGTGGGCTTCCTGGTAAACCTGGTTAAACTCTTCGTCTCCACCGGAATGGAGCATAGAGATATAATTATGTATCTGATGGTTCATGCCCGGTATCCCTCTGGCCACGGTGGCAACTCCCACATTGGAGCACACGTCGGATATGCGGGCAGCCTCGGATAGCAGGTTGAAAAACTCGGAGCCGTTGAACACGTCGCACTCCCCTTTTCGGAGCCGGTCAAGGTGATGTTCTTTCAGCACGTTGACCATATCGTCCACAACCTGTTCCAGAGGCTCAATGCGGCGGGCTTCCGCCAGATTCTGCTTTCGGAACGCCTCGCCGGTGTGAACCAGAATCGTCTCCAGAAGCTGCCACAGCACGGCTAAGTCTTCCAGCGCCTCTTTGGAAAAAGGGTTGTCCTTTTCGTGGAGCTCTGCGGCGATCTCGGCTATGTTCAGGGCGTGATCCCCCAAACGCTCAAACTCGGTGATGGCGGAAAAATAGTAATTCATGATTTCCACGTGGTAGTGGGAGGTGATGGCGGCGGAGATCTGGATCAGGTAATTGCTCACCCGGTCTGCCATGGTGTCTATATACGCTTCGTCTTCCTCAATCTGTTTCATGACCTCCCCGTCATACTGGGTAAACATGGCGCACGCCCGGCTGATATTGGTCTTTGCCAGCTGAAACATCACCAGAAAGACGTCGTAGCACCGGCCAAAGG
This sequence comes from uncultured Hungatella sp., assembly GCA_910585645.1. Classification (GTDB taxonomy): domain Bacteria; phylum Bacillota; class Clostridia; order Lachnospirales; family Lachnospiraceae; genus UBA3402. Next base: position 19,293 of record CAJUFP010000040.1, read on the forward strand.
CCATGGCCGGGGTGCTGATGAACACAGGGTTTAAGGCGTCCAGCATCTCGTCGTATTTTCCGGCAGCTGCAGGTTCCTCTTTTACAAGCCTGTGGCTTATGGATTCGTAAACCCCCACAAAGGGCAGCAGGACAAAGGCGCAGGCCAGATTAAAGATGGTGTGAGCATTGGCAATGCCTCCGGAATAGATGGCTTTATCCCATATGGCATCCAGCAGTCCGGCCCTGTGAATGATGGTGATCACTGCCATGATCAGGACGGATTTGCACACATTGAACAGGACGTTGACAACGCCAACCCGCTTTGCGTCCGGTCTGGCGCCGATGCCGCACACAATAGCAGTGGTCAGGCAGTCCCCCAGGTAGATGCCCACCAGCATGGCGTAGATCTCTCCAAAGGTCAGCTGGCCTGAGGTGGAGAATGCCTGGAGGATGCCCACGGTGGCAGAGGAGCTCTGGAGCACAAAGGCCACGCCGGCTCCCATGAGACAGGCCAGCAGAGGATTCTGTCCAAGACGGGAGAAAAGCTGCTCCACGATTCCGCTGTCAGACAGGACGCTGACCGCGTCGGTCATGTTTAAAAGCCCGGTAAACAGGATGCCAAACCCTACAATGATGTGGCCGATCTTGCCGGAATCCCGGGATTTCATCCCCGCAATCACCAGGCTGCCGATGATAAGGGCCAAAGGCGCCAGGGACGAGGGCTGAAAAAACTTGAGAAACCAGGCTCCGGACGCGTTCAGATCCAAAAGCCGGATAATCTGCCCGGTAACCGTGGTGCCTACATTGGCGCCGATGATGATGCCCAGGGACTGGTGCAGGGAGATGATGCCAGTACCCACAAGCCCGGAGGTGAGGACAATGGTGGCTTTTGAGGACTGGATCACCGCCGTGACTCCCAAACCTAAGAGAAACGCCTTTAAAGGAGTGCCGGTTATGCGCTCCATAGCCTTTTTTAGGGGCCCTGAGGAGCTGGCCTTTAAGCCGTCGCCCATCATGCGCATTCCGTAGAGAAACATGGCAAGTCCGCCGAAAAGAGTTATCACATTAAAAATATTCATCGTTTGTCCACCTGTAAGATTCTAATGAAGAAGTAACTGCCAGAGCTTTATGGAAAAGCCTTACTTGGGATTTTACTAAAGAATGCTATAAATTTCCACTGTTTTTTGAATTTTGTCGATATTTGCGAAGACGAGGCTGCGTGAACTGTAACGGAAAATGTAACAGTTCAGACGCCCCTTAAAAAAGTTCAAAAAAATTGCAAAAAGGGGGTTGCCAAATACAGGAAAGCGTGCTATACTACAAAAGCGTTAAGGAACGGCCAATTGGTCAAGCGGTCAAGACGACGCCCTCTCACGGCGTAAACCCGGGTTCGATTCCCGGATTGGTCATTATGCATGTGTAGTTCATCGGTAGAACGCCAGCTTCCCAAGCTGGAGAGGTGGGTTCGATTCCCATCACGTGCTCTTTAAGATTACCCCTAGAATATCGGAACTTTTGGAAAGTACCGGGATTTTAGGGGGTTTTTTGTGTCTCTATGCCATTCTGATCTGAAAGTCAAAGAAAGAATCCCGTTTTGCGTTTTCCATCCGGCGGCGTTTGTTCCAGTAAATAAATTTTTATATTTTCCTCTTGCAATTTCGAACAAATGTTTGTATAATGGAAATATAAAAACAAACACATGTTCGATAAAATAGATTCCAGAAACTATAACAGGAGGGCAAGTTTTATGATGATCACAAAGAATAATCTCAACTGCGTTACGTTTGAGAACGAAGACGCCAGGCTGCTGATTCTGGATGTTGTCAGCCATACAAGCGCCTGTCTCTATTATTATGACACGGATATAGAGATCACGGTATTTATTGCCATGAAGATCAGGGAGCGGGCTTACTGGGCAGATGAGCGGGACGATTTTTACACCGTATCGCTTTTGGACGCAGGCCATATGCCCTTTAGGAAGCCTGCAAGGACCAGGCCTTCTCTGACCAGGCTGATGGCGTGAGACAAGAGACGCCCATAGAAGCCGGATCAGATTGTGCGGGAGATTTAAGGTAAATCTATTGACGTCATTTGGAAAACCTTGTATGATGTTTCCATAAATATAGAAGGGTACTGCCCTGGGATAGCAAGAGAGCGCTTTCAGGACAGTATGAACAGCAGAAAAGGAGAATTGATATGGCTAAAGTGGGAATCGTCATGGGCAGCGACTCAGATATGCCTGTTATGGCGCAGGCGGCAGATGTTCTGGAGAAACTTGGGGTTGATTTTGAGATCACCGTGATCTCGGCGCACAGAGAGCCGGACATCTTTTTTCAGTATGCCAAGTCCCTGGAGGAGAAGGGCGTTAAAGTGGTGATCGCAGGGGCGGGAAAGGCGGCTCATCTGCCTGGCATGTGTGCCGCTCTGTTTCCTATGCCGGTTATCGGGATCCCTATGAAGACTTCCGATCTGGGCGGCGTGGATTCCCTCTATTCCATTGTGCAGATGCCGTCAGGGATCCCTGTGGCCACGGTTGCCATAAACGGCGGGACCAACGCGGGGATCCTGGCAGCGAAGATTCTGGCGGTATCCGATCCAAAACTGCTGGAAAGGCTGAAGGCCTATTCGGAGGCATTGAAAAACGATGTGGCGGCCAAGGCCGAGAAGCTGGACAGGATCGGATATAAGGAATACCTGGGGCAGATGAAGAGATAAAAATAGATAAACAAAAAACTGCCGCCCCCGAAGAGACGGGGACTTGGGGACAGCATATGTGCCACAGGGGCAGAATGGAGGAGATTATGGATTACAAGAAAGCCGGAGTTGACATAGAGGCTGGCTATAAGTCAGTGGAATTGATGAAGAAACATGTGGCAAGGACCATGAGACCTGAGGTTCTAGGCGGGCTGGGCGGATTTTCCGGCGCCTTTTCCCTGGCAAAGATTAAGGAGATGGAGGACCCGGTGCTTTTATCCGGCACCGACGGATGCGGCACCAAGGTAAAGCTGGCGATCATTATGGATAAACATGATACCATTGGCATTGACGCGGTGGCCATGTGTGTCAATGATATTGCCTGCGCGGGAGGAGAACCGCTGTTTTTCCTGGATTATATTGCCTGCGGAAAGAACTATCCGGAGAAGATCGCGCAGATCGTGGGAGGTGTTTCCGAGGGGTGCGTGCAGTCGGAGGCCGCGCTGATCGGAGGCGAGACAGCAGAGCATCCGGGGCTGATGCCCCAGGAAGATTATGACCTGGCGGGATTTGCCGTGGGCGTCTGCGACCGGAAGGATATGATCACCGGGGAAGATCTAAAGGCCGGGGACGTGCTGATCGGCCTGGCTTCCTCCGGGGTTCACAGCAATGGATTTTCCCTGGTGCGCAAGGTGTTTGAGAAAGAACTGACCAGGGAGGGGCTTGATACTTACTATGAGGAGCTGGGAAAGACTCTTGGGGAGGCGCTTCTGATGCCTACAAAGATCTACGTAAAGGCGCTGAAAAGCGTAAAAGCGGCCGGTGTGACCATAAAGGCCTGCAGCCATATTACCGGCGGCGGGTTTTATGAGAATGTGCCGCGGATGCTCAAAGAGGGAACCCGGGCCGTGATAAAGAAGGATAGCTATAAGGTTCCGGCCATCTTCCGTATGCTGGCAGCCAAGGGTGATATTGCGGAGGAGATGATGTACAACACCTTTAACATGGGGTTAGGCATGATCGTGGCGGTTGACAAAGACGATGTGGACAGGGCGTTGGAGGCCATAAAAGCTGCAGGTGACATTCCCTATGTTGTGGGTTCTGTGGAGGAAGGAGAAAAAGGGGTGACCTTATGTTAAATATAGGCGTTATGGTGTCCGGCGGAGGGACCAATCTTCAGGCGATCATAGACGCTATAGAAAGCGGCGCGATCACCAACGCGAAGATCCGGGCAGTCATCAGCAATAATCCGGGAGCCTATGCATTAGAGCGGGCGAAAAAGCATGGGATCGAGGCTGTGTGTGTGTCGCCTAAGTCTTTTAAAAGCCGGGAGGAGTTTCACGGCGCGCTCCTTGAGAAGGTAGATTCCTATGAGCTGGATCTGATCGTGCTGGCCGGATTTCTGGTGACGATTCCGGGGGAGATGATCCGAAAATATCAAAACCGGATCATCAACATCCACCCGTCGCTGATCCCGTCCTTCTGCGGGGTGGGGTATTATGGGCTGAAAGTTCATGAGGCGGCTTTGAGAAGAGGTGTGAAACTGACCGGGGCTACGGTTCATTTTGTGGACGAAGGCGTGGATTCCGGGCCGATCCTCTTACAGAAAGCGGTGGAGGTTCTTCCAGGCGATACGCCGGAGGTTTTACAGCGGCGGGTCATGGAGGAGGCGGAGTGGAAGATCCTGCCAAAAGCCATTGACATGATTGCCAACGGAGAACTGGAACCAGGATTCAGGAAGGAGAACATAGAATGAAAGTATTGATTACAGGCAGCGGCGGAAGGGAGCATGCCATTGCGTGGAAAGTGGCTCAGAGCAGCAAGGTGGACAAGATCTACTGCGCGCCCGGGAATGCGGGGATCGGAGAGATTGCGGAGTGTGTGGATATCGGAGTCATGGATTTTGACAGGCTTACCGCGTTTGCAAAAGAAAAAGAGATCGACCTGACCATCATCGGGCCGGATGACCCGCTGGCAGCAGGAGCGGTGGACGCTTTTGAGGCGGCAGGCCTTCGGGTGTTCGGCCCCAGGAAGAACGCGGCTATCCTGGAGGGGTCCAAGGCGTTTTCCAAGGACCTGATGAAGAAGTACAACATTCCCACAGCCGCTTATGAGACGTTTGATTCGCCGGAGGCTGCGCTTCAGTATCTGGAGACCGCGGATATGCCCATTGTCCTGAAAGCTGACGGGCTGGCGCTGGGGAAAGGGGTACTGATCTGTAAGACGCGGGACGAGGCAAAAGAGGGAGTTAAGACCCTGATGCTGGATAAGCAGTTCGGATCTGCCGGAGACCGGATCGTGGTGGAGGAGTTTATGACTGGGCGGGAAGTTTCGGTTCTGTCCTTTGTGGATGGGGACACCATCCGCGTTATGACCTCAGCTCAGGACCACAAGCGGGCCGGCGACGGGGACACGGGGCTTAATACCGGGGGGATGGGGACATTCTCTCCCAGTCCTTTTTACACCAAAGAGGTGGATGAGTTTTGCAGGAAGCATATTTTCCAGCCTACGGTTGACGCCATGAAGGCTGAGGGAAGAGTGTTTAAGGGGATCATTTTCTTTGGTCTGATGCTGACTGAAAAAGGGCCTAAGGTTCTGGAGTTTAACGCCAGATTCGGGGACCCGGAGACTCAGGTGGTGCTTCCAAGGATGAAGAATGATATTGTGGACGTGTTTGAGGCCTGTATTGACGGTACTCTTCATCAGGTGGATCTGGACTTTGAGGACAATGCGGCGGTCTGCGTGGTGCTGGCGTCCGACGGGTATCCGGAGCATTATGAGAAAGGGTATCCGATTCTGGGACTTGAGACCTTTAAGGAAAAGGACGGGTACTATGTGTTCCATGCAGGGAGCAAGTTTGACGGGGACGGGCGGATCGTGACAAACGGCGGCCGGGTGCTGGGAGTGACAGCCTTGGGAAGAGATCTGAAGGAGGCCCGGAAAAACGCTTATGAGGCCACGGATTGGGTCCGGTTTGAGAATAAGTATATGAGGAAGGACATTGGGAAGGCCATTGACGAGGCCTGAGAGATCTCCTGTCTGCTTTAGTCAGGCCCACAGCGGATCTGCGGGCCTGCAGAATTTATGAAAGATATTTTTAGAGAACTTCCACCTGATACTGCCGCATCCAGAAATCGATCTGTATTACATAGGCCATCATCTGAGGGGCGGCCATCAGCTGGCCGTACCAGGGCTTTCCGTAATCAGAAGGGCTGGAGAGGAAGCGAAGCGTCTTTTCCCTGTCTATAAACTGTAGGATCGGGGAGGAGGTGTCCTCCAGGATAGCCCGGACTTTTCCTGCCAACAGGGTTTCATAGGCCTTGTCATAGGTTTTGGGGTAGGGGGATTTTCTTCGGAACAGGATCTCATCCGGCAGCAATCCCCGTCCCGCCTGTCTTAAGAGATTTTTTACTACATTGTCTTTGGCTTTCATCTCCCATGGAACATTCCACAGGTATTCGATGATGCGGTGGTCCGCAAACGGGACCCTGGCTTCCAGGCCGCTGTACATGCTGGCGCGGTCCATGCGGTTTAACAGAGTTTGCATAAACCACCTAAGGTTCAGCCAGGAGATCTGGCGCCTTCTGGCCTCGGTGGGAGACTCTCCGGGAAGGGCAGGGGTCTGGGCCAGGGATGCCTCGTAGGTCCGGCGTACATATTCTTCCATATGCAGTTCCCCTAAGAAGTCGTCTTTGAGCAGTACCTGTCTGGCTTTTAAATCCATGGTCCAGGGAAAGGTGTGGGCTTTAAAACATTCCTCTCTGTGGAACCAGGGGTAGCCTCCGAAGATCTCGTCCGCGCACTCACCGGTGAGGGCAACTTTGCACACAGGGCTTACCTGGGAGCAGAAATACAGCATGGAGGAGTCCACGTCCGCCATGGCAGGAAGGTCGTGGGCCAGGACGGAGTCCTTTAAAAGCTCTGCCTGGGCCGATGTGGAACATTCCAGAAAGTGGTGGTCCGAATTCAGGTAGGAGACCATCTGCTCCACATAGGGGCGGTCCTGGGAGGGCTGGAAAGCGTTGGCCTTAAAGTTCTCTTTGTTTCCCACAAAGTCAAAAGAAAAGGTGGTCAGCTGTTTATTTTGCTTTTTCAGTTCCCGGGCGCAGATGGAGGATACCAGGCTGGAGTCCACTCCGCCGGACAGGAAGGTGCATACAGGCACATCGGACACCATCTGACGCCTGACGGAATCTTCCACCAAAAAGGCGGTGGTCTCTATGGTCTTCTCATAGCTGTCTTCATGGGGATGGCTTTCCAGCTTCCAATAGCAGTCTTGACGGCAGTGATCCGGAGCGCATATAAGGTAATGTCCGGGAAGAACTTCATAGATATCCTCAAAGACGCCTGATCCGCTGGTGCGGGCAGGGCCTATGGAGAAGATCTCGTTAAGGCCGTTTTTGCCGACCCTGGGCTTTATACCGGGAAAACACAGAAGGCCTTTAAGCTCTGAGGAGAAGACTACGGTTTCTTCCGCGACGGTGTAGAACAGAGGTTTGATCCCGGCCCGGTCCCTGTAGAGTATCAGGCGGTCTTGGACAGGGTCCATGATGGCTATGGCAAAGATGCCGTTGAGCTTTGTGACAAATTCGGGACCGTATTCTAAGTAGGAGGTGAGGATGACCTCCGTGTCGCTGGCGGTTTCAAAGGTGTGACCAAGGCTTTTTAATTCCTGGCGCAGCTCATCTGTATTGTACAGCTCTCCATTGTAGACAATGCCCCAGGTCTGCCCCTGGACAGTTTTGAACATGGGTTGATGTCCGGTGACAAGGTCCACAATGGACAGCCGCACATGGGCCAGGCCAAAATGGGGGGAGAGAAAGGTTCCGCTGTCATCTGGGCCGCGGCGCCTGATCCTGTCATTCATGGAATCCAGGATCTCCTGGTATTTGGCGCGCTCTTTGGTAAAATCGCGTTTGGCGTGGAAAAAACCGGAAATTCCGCACATAGAGAGACTCCTTTCAAAGGCATGGGTTAAGCATCAAAAAACCGGCGCGTTCTGCGTCACAGCAGGAAGCAGGCCACCGCAAAGGCGCAGAGGAATCCTATAAGCACCGGCAGGAAATTTTTTCTGGCCAGCTCTAAGGGGCTTACGTCGCAGATGGCGGCCACGGGAATAAGGCCCCAGGGGACAATGGTGCCGCCGCCTACGAAAATGGCCGTGATCTGTCCCAGGGATGCCAGAACGGGGACGGAGGCGCCTACGGCCGTCCCGAAGGTCTGGGCAAGGGATCCGGTGAGGGGAAGTCCGGAGAATCCGGAGCCGTCCAGCCCTGTGAGAGCTCCCACCACCATCTGGATGGCGGCGATCAGATATTTATTCAGGGGGGTGTGGGCGGCCAGCCAGACAGCCCAGTCATTCATGATGCCGTTTGTGGGGACATCCCCCATGATGGAGGTGATTCCTTCCCCGCCCAGGAAGAAGAAAGCGCCGATGGCAATGACCGGGGCAAAGATGCGGATGGCAAAGAGGAATCCGTCGGTCAGGTAGCCGGTGATCTTTTCCAGGGATTGGCCGGGGGATGAGAGGAAGGCTCCCAGGCACATAAGGAGTACGGCTGTGCCTGACACGATGCTGGTGGCGTCTCCACCCCGCAGGTCAAAGATCAGCATGGCGGCAATGTCAGCCAGGAAGGCCAGGGGCGTGGCTACGGCCAGGATCAGAGCCGGGCGGGATGGCGTCTTCGGGCCATGCCCGGCGGCTTGGTCAGAGGAGGCGGCCCTGGAGCCGGGATCTTCGGCGGAACTTCTGTCGGAAGCGGCAGTCCTGGGGCCGGAATCCCCGGCGGAGCTTTCGTCGGAAGAGACAGCTTTGGAGTTTGGATTCGCGGCGGGGCTTTCGTCGAAAGAGGCGGTCCCGGGGCCGGAATCCCCGGCGGAACTTCCGTCGGAAGCGGATGTTAGCGCGGAACTTGAAAGAGAGACATGGCCGGAGGAAACCGGTCCTGGAACGGAAGCGGCTGCCATGGATTTCCGGTTGAGCAAAAAGGCGGCGATGACCGTGGCGGCTGCCATGGCCAGGAATACGGGTCGCCCCTGGGTCAGCACCTGGCTGGTGGTGACGCCTGCCGCCGCCGCGGAGATAGCCGGAGCTCCCTGGATGACTACATCATAGCTTAAGGCGATGCCGTGGCCGAACAGGTTCATGGCCATGGCCGCGGCCAGAGCGTTGAGTCCGCCCCGGACGGCAAAGGGCAGCATGATGGCGCCTACCAGGGCCACGGACGGGGAGGGCCACAGAAACAGGGAGAAGATGAGCATGGTAAAGCCCAGGATCCACCAGGTCAGGGAAGGGGTTTTCATGACCCGGGACATGGGCCGCATGAGAAGATAGTCGCTGCCAAGGTCGCTTAAGGCCTTGGAGAGGGCGGTCACAAGGGCAATGGTGGCAATAACCTCCATAAATTCCTTTGCCGCGTAGAGCATGGCGTTGAAAACGGTCTGGATACCTCCGATAAGGCTTCCCATTCCCACGACGCCTAAAAGAAAGAGAAATCCGATACAGACCGCCGGGGTGTCCCTGCGAAGGACCATGACAGTGAGAATCACCAGAACGCCGGCCAGATACAGATAGTGGAGCGGGGTTAAAACGGCTGCGGTTTCTAACATATGCTACTCCTGTTATGAGAATATATTGTTAGGATATGAAATTATCCCCGGGGGGTGAGGGATATTGGAAGGAGGACCGCAGGGAAACGAGGACGGCGGCTTTGCTGGTAAACGGCTGCGGTGAACGGTATCTGTGCGGTATAGAGCCAGGGATGTCTGGATGAGAGGAAGCATAATAACATTAAATGAAACCGATTAAATGGGCCGGATTAAATGAGACAGATAGGAAAAGGTCCTTGTAGCAAGGACGAAAATATGGTATAACAGATAAATGGCATGGGCAGGCCCGCGAAAACAGGCGGACATGCCAACTGGTTCGAGAACCTCCCAGTATAAAAAACTAGGCAAAAGAAAAGAACGCGCTGTTTTTGACAGGGTGCTGCTTTTGCTGTTCTTTGAGGTTCTTAAGGGAATGGCAGGGCAGCGTTTTTTGTGTTTGATCGCGTCTTAAGACGACCTTTGAACGGCTGCAAAAGGAGCAGACAACATGAAGAGTAGACGAAAAGTGGTCATTGACTGCGACCCCGGAATTGATGACAGCCTGGCGCTGATGCTGGCCCTTTCTATGGAAGAGATCTGTGTGGCAGGCATTACCATTGTGTGCGGAAACTGTCCCACAGCCATGGGCGCTGCCAATGCAAAGAAGGTTCTGCGCCACATGGACCGCCTGGATATCCCGGTGTTTGAGGGGGAGACAAGGCCCATAAGGAGGGAGTATATAGATGCCCTGGACACTCATGGAAGGGACGGGCTTGGGGAAAGCTTTCTGCCGGAGGTAACAGGTTTTGGGCAGGAGACGGGGGCAGTGGAATTTTTGGAGAGGACGCTTTTGGAGGAGCCATGTTCTGTTATTGCCCTGGGACCTTTGACAAACCTGGCCCGGCTGGCAGAGCGGAATCCCAAGGCTTTTGGGCGGATCCAGGAGATCGTGTCCATGGGCGGCAATTTTGGGAGCAGGGGAAACTGCTCGCCGGTGGCAGAGTACAATTATTGGGCGGACCCGGAAGGGGCGGCCGCGGTGTATGAGGCTGCCAGGGCATTTGGAAAGAAGATCTTTATGGTGGGGCTTGATGTGACCAGAAAGATCGTTCTGACGCCGGATCTGCTGGAATATTTAAAGCGTCTGGACTTAAAGACAGGGACCTTTGTGGAGAAGATCACAAAGTTTTATTTTGAATTTCACTGGAAGCAGGAGCACCTTCTGGGGTGCGTTATCAATGACCCGCTGGCAGTGGCGTATTTTGCTGACCGGAGTTTGTGCGGCGGGTTTGAGGCATACACCCAGGTGGAGACAGAGGGGATATGCGCGGGCCAGACCGTGGTGGATTTTACGCCTGAGGAAAAGGGCGGGGACTCGAAACGGGACCGCCTTATGCCAAAGGGAGTGGCCGGGAACCTAAAGCAGGTAAATTTTTACGGCCAGAGGGCCAACAGTGTGGTGTTGGTTGAGACAGATCCTCTCAGATTTTTTCAGACGTTTTTTGGAAGGCTTCTGGGGGTGGACGGCGCGGAGCTTGACCTGCTGCCGAGGCTTGTAAGGGCGGAAGAATCTTTTGTTTGAAAGATGGGAGAGGGCCCCAATGCCCTATGGCGGAATCGATGATACAAGGGAGGAAGAGAGATGAACCGGAAAAAGATAACCGTATTTCAGCTGTGCGTGGTGGCCATGGCAGTGGGGATCAACGTGGTGGGAGGCCAGCTGGCTCTCCTTTTGCGGCTGCCGATTTATTTGGACAGCATCGGCACGATCCTTACAGGAGCTTTGCTTGGACCCTGGTTTGGAATGCTTCCCAATCTTCTAAGCGGCGTCCTGATGGGAATGACCACGGACATTTATTCTCTGTACTTTGCCCCGGCGGGGATGGTCATGGGGTTTATGAATGGTCTGGTGTGGCAGAGGTGGATCTGGAAAAGGCCGGGGATCGCCGCAAACGGAAAGGGAAGGCTCTGGCTGTGGGCATTGGCTGTGGCGATTCCGGGAACCATGGTCAGCTCAGTCATCTGCGCCGCGGTGTTTGGGGGAGTCACCTCCTCCGGATCCATGGTGCTGGTACAGCTTTTGGCAAAGACGCCGATCGGGATGACAGCCAGCATTTTTCTGGTGCAGATCGTGACGGAATATTTGGACCGGGCGCTGAGTATGATGCTGGTGTCAGCCTTTTTGCAGGCGCTTCCTGTAGAGATGCGGGATGGTCTTAAGTGCAGGACGAAAGTTGCGGGGCGCAGGTGATGGGAGGAAAAGGGATGGTCTAAGACGGAGCGGTCCCGGGGCATCCGGTTGATCGTGACGTAAGAGCGCCGTCAGAGCTTGTAAACAATCGGGCTGAAAAAGGAGAGATGAAGCATGGGTGTGCCGGATAAGCGCTACAGCGTCATTGTGGGAAAGAATGAGAGGGAGATCTGCCTTCTGCGGGGATTTCCCTGTAAATGGGGCAAATGCGCGTTTTGCGATTATATTGAGGACAACGGCATAGACGAGGCGGCTATGGTGGAGCTGAACCGTCGGGTTCTGGGCCGGGTTACAGGGGAGTTTGGGGCGCTGGAGGTGATTAACTCGGGAAGCTGTTTTGAGCTGCCGGATGAGACGCTGGAGGATATTTCCAGGATCTTAAAGGAGAAAGACATCAGGAAACTTTTTTTTGAATCCCACTGGATGTATCGGGGGCGTCTTGACCAGATGCGCCGGAGAATGGGCGTTTCCCTGGTGTTTAAGATCGGGGTGGAGACTTTTGACAGGGATTTCAGGGAGAGAGTCCTGAACAAACATGCGGATTTTGACGGCCCCGCCCAGGTGGCCAGGTATTTTGACTCGCCCTGTCTGATGGTGGGGATCCAGGGGCAGACAAAGGATATGATTGCCTACGATATGGATTGTTTGAAAAAATACTTTAAACTTGGCACGGTGAACGTGTATAATAATAATACCACACCCATAAAAAGGGATGAGGAGCTGGTGGAGTGGTTTATGGAGGAGTACGCCTGGCTGCGCAGGGACCCGTCTGTGGAGGTGCTGTGCGAGATCACGGATTTTGGGGTTGGGTGAAAGTTCATGACATTGGTTCATGCCGAGCTTCACGGAAATTGACCCAAGATCATGCATAAGTTGACAAGGAGGCATAAAGGACAGGATGGAAGTTGTGAAGGCAAGAAATGTCATTATAGGAAAGGGAAGGCCGAAGATCTGCGTTCCCATTGTGGCAATGACCCGGGAGGAGATCTTTGGGGAGGCCAGGGCGTTTGTCAGCCTTCCGGTTGATCTGGTGGAATGGCGGGTTGACTGGTATGAGGATGTCGCGGACGTTTCTAAGGTACTGGATACAGCGGGGGAGCTAAGGAAGATCCTGGGAGATATGCCCCTTTTATTTACTTTCCGCACAGAGCGGGAGGGCGGGGAAAGGGCCGTGGGGACTGAGGATTACATAACGCTTAACAAGGCGGCGGCAGAGAGCGGGGATGTGGATCTGCTGGATGTGGAGCTGTTTACAGGGGACGAGGCGGTAAGGACCGTGATCGAGCACGCCCACCGTCATCAGGTGAAAGTCATTGTATCCAGCCATGATTTTCGAAGGACGCCCTCCAAGGAGGAGCTGCTGGGCCGGATGCGCAAAATGCAGGATCTGGGGGCGGATATTCCCAAGATCGCGGTAATGCCACAGTTAAAGAGGGATGTTCTGACTCTTTTGGAGGCTACGCTGGAGATGAGCGAGCACTGCGCAAAGGGCCCTATCATTACCATGTCCATGGCAGGCATGGGGGTGGTGAGCCGGGTGGCGGGGGAGTGCTTCGGATCGGCGGTGACTTACGGGGCCGCAGGGAGAAGGTCCGCACCGGGACAGTTGGACGCCGGGGAGCTGGCGGGAGTGCTGGAGGTGATCCATGGGGGGATGGAGAATGGGTGAATATAGTTCTGGTTCACTGCAAAATACGGAACGTTGGGGAACGTTCCGTATTTTTTGAGGAGTGGGGTATCCCCCCTCTTTTTTAGGCGGGAAACAATTCATTTCCCGCCTGGCTCTACTGATCTCTTCCTCCTTGTATCAAACATTCCTTCCCAAAAAACGTAGCTCCATAGCTTAAGATATTTGTAAATCCTTCCATCAAAAGATTCCTTCCATACTGCTTCCTGCGAATTTGTTCCAGCGCTTTTGCGCACTCTTTTTCCAGATTAGAGTCTTTACCAATCCATTTTGCTTCGATTACAATGGCTCGTCTATGGCGTCGTTCCTTCACAATAATATCAGCCCGCCCGGTTCCTTGTTCTGAATTGGATTTTACTTCGTACCCGGCTCCGGAAAATAGTCCTGCCAGGAATGCGTGGTAGAAGTCCTCTTTGTAATCAAAGTAGCTGATGGTATCAAAAAGGATATCAGAAACCTCTTTCGTTAACGCTTTCTCATCACCGTCCCACCATTTCTTAAAAAGATCACGACGATCACTGGCCTCTATAGAAGCTGTAAACCAGACTTTTATTGTATCCGCAAAGATCGTTTTTACTTCCTCATTGGGAATACGCAGCCAAATTGCGTTGCCTTCCAAAGGGGTATCCGAAGAAGCCGGAAATGTCTCCGTAAGATAACCGGTAAGACAGAGGATGCTCCAAAGATATGTTTCCGAGGTGTTGGCATTATCGTAGTTTAAGTCTTCCATGATTGTTTCACAGATCGCCTCTCCGGCAAGGAGTCTCTCAAATTTTCCGTTAACAGAATCGCTTTTCTTGTCAATAAATCTGCGGATGATCTGGTTGTGGCTGGTATCTTTCCGGTAGTTTCCAGGATGCGCATTCTGGTTTACCGTCAATGCGCGGATATGATTGATCACATCCCAAGGACAGTATACTTCCATCCCTCCAAAACGGTAGCCGTCATACCATCGCCGCGTATCATCCAGATGATGAATATACCCGGCATCATTTAAGAGTTTTTCTACTTCATGCTGTGTAAAACCAAAGAAGCGGTTATAGTGTTCGTTAAAAATAGAATTGGAAATGAAATTGTTAGCGCCTGTAAAAATACTTTCTTTTGCGATCCGCAGGCACGCGGTTACCACCGCAAATTTTAGGGATGGGTTGGATTTCCACGCCATTCCAAGGAAAGTTCGGATAATGTCAAGCATATCATCGTAATATCCATTATCGCTGGCTTTTGCCAAAGGAACATCGTATTCGTCAATAAGAAGGATCACAGGCTTTCCGTAATGAGCTTTCATCATACGCATCAGCGTATCCAGAGCGCATTGGACTTCGATATCACTTCCGGTTCCGGCTTTTAGCCGCAGAAAGATCGTCTGATCATCGGGATCCACAAGGGTGCTTTTGCCAAGGCAGGGATGTTCTTTGCATAATTTGGATATCTCGTTTTTCAGTAAACCATAAGCTTTTTGAAAGTTCCTTCCGTTTATGTCCTTAAGCGTCAGATAGAGGACGGGCCATTTGTTCTGCCATTGGTTACAGATATCCGGGGTTTTCGAGATAGCGAGTCCACTAAAAATCGCCCTGGTATCTTTGCGGATATCAAAAAATTCCGCAAGCATACTGATAGTTAGAGTTTTTCCAAAACGGCGGGGACGTGTGATGAGGTTTACATCAAAGGTTTCTGTAAGCAGTTCTTTTATAAATTCTGTTTTATCTATATAATAGCAATGATTGATTCGGATTTTTTCAAAATTATCAATACCATAGGGTAGATTAAGGTTTGCCATCTAAGCTTGGGCTCCTTTCTATCTTGTCAGGGTTTCCGGAGGGGTAGGGTGTATGTGGAGGTATATAGATTATTTTACTATATGAGGGATTTCAATACAAGAGGAGAAAATTAAATGGATAATACCGGAAAAAATCAATTGACACAGACAGTTTACTGCGTTAAAATGTTATCCGTCTAAATTAACACCCCTGTCTTGACAGGAACCTTGCGAAAGGGTACATACAGGGGGAGGCAGCTGTCAGCCAGTTCTGGGCTGCGGAAGGAGAAAATATATGATCGAGAAAGTGACGCAGATTAACAGCGCGGTAAACAATATTGTCTGGGGCGTTCCGGCGCTTACGCTGCTTATCGGAACGGGAGTTTTGATGACAGTGCTGACCAGATTTTTTCAGTTTACTCATTTCGGACATTCCATGAAGGAGACGGTGGGGAGTCTGTTTAAGAAGAGGGAGATCTTAAAGAATGAGGACGCCCATTCTATTTCCCAGTTTCAGGCGCTGTGTACCGCGCTGTCGGCTACCATCGGAACGGGCAATATCTCCGGCATCGCCTACGCCATCACCATGGGCGGGCCGGGAGCGGTGTTCTGGATGTGGCTGGCAGCCATTGTGGGCATGATGACCAATTACTCGGAAAATGTGCTGGGCATCTATTTTCGCCGCAAGAATGAGCGGGGAGAGTGGTGCGGAGGGGCCATGTACTACCTGCGGGACGGCCTTGGCTCAAAGAAAGGGTGCCAGGAGATCGGAAAAATCCTGGCAGCGCTGTTTTCGTTCTTTGCCGTGGTGGCTTCTTTTGGCATCGGCAATATGGGGCAGGTGGCTTCTATCAAGGAGAGCGTTTTAAATGTAGTGCGGTTTACGGGAAATAACACGGCGGACGGCCTGATCATCGGAGGGGCTGTCGCGGCGGTGGCGGCCCTTGTGATCATCGGCGGCATCAGCCGGATCGCAAGCGCCAACGAGAGGATCGTTCCTTTTATGGCAGTGTTCTATATCGCAGGCTCCCTGGCGATCATCGTGAAAAACGGGGGGATGGTGGTTCCGGCGTTTGGCGCTATTTTTAAGGGCGCCTTCAGCATGAGGGCGGCGGCAGGCGGCGTGGGCGGAGCCGTCATCAAGCAGGCTGTCACCTGGGGATTTAAGAGGGGCGTGTTCTCCAATGAGGCTGGGCTTGGTTCTTCGGTTATGGTCCACTCCGCGTCCAATGTAAAAGAGCCGGTGACCCAGGGGTTGTGGGGGATCTTTGAGGTGTTTTTTGACACTATGATCGTCTGCACCATGACCGCTCTGCTGATCCTGACTTCCGGGATCGTGGACTTGGAGACGGGAGCTTCTATCAGCGGGTCCACCAAGTTGGGACTGGCTACGGAGGCGTTTACCGCCACATTTGGCGCTTTTGGGGGGATCTTTATCGCGGTTGCGGTGACATTGTTCGCGTTTTCCACGGTCCTTGGCTGGAGCTATTATGGCACAAA
Source organism: uncultured Hungatella sp. (assembly GCA_910585645.1). GTDB lineage: Bacteria > Bacillota > Clostridia > Lachnospirales > Lachnospiraceae > UBA3402. Next base: position 35,753 of record CAJUFP010000040.1, read on the forward strand.
GGCCTGGGAGTATCTGTTCGGAACCAAAGCTACAGTGGTGTACAAGGTTCTGTTTCTGGCAGTGGTGATCATCGGGTCTACCATCAGCGCGGACCTGGTTATTGACTTGTCGGATACCTTTAACGGGCTCATGGCGATCCCGAACCTGATCGGAGTCCTTACGCTGTCAGGCACTGTGGTGGCCATAACCAACAATTACTGTGAGAGGACTTTTGGGGATAAGAAAAAGGGAAGCGAGGCGGTTTATATGCTTTCCCATTTCCCGGATATTCAGAAAGAGCATGAGAAGGCTGTCAGGGCCGGGGAACGTTAAATAAGGGTTAAAGTGATGAGAAAGGCCGGGTTTTGCAGGCGGATGGGTGCTGCAAAACCCGGCTTTTTTTGAGTTTGCGGCGGGGCTTATAAGGAATTGGGTGAAAGATGTATCTCGAAGCTGAATTGATATATAATTGAGTGAGCAAAGGCGGAGTTAGTCGTGGAGCCAGGGAGGAAA
>CAJUFP010000041.1 GCA_910585645.1 uncultured Hungatella sp.
CAATTAGAATCGCCTTTGGCGATGGGCCGGATGCCTGCTGCCATTACGTTTTCGCACGGTCAGCGCGGTAAACGCGCAACCCCGCCTAAACTGTTATCCGCAAGCACCATATCCAGAATCTCCGCCAAAGGCTCCATCGCATTCCTGGCCTCCTCGTATGTATTGGTCTGGGCTCCAACCTCGATCAGCGCGGATCTGGGACGCAGATGAAGGTTGTACCGGAACGCCTTCAGATAGATCTTCCTGGTAAACCCGGGAAAATACGCTGCCGCGTCCAGCTGCATCTGCAGGCTGAATGCCAGATTCTGCTCCTTATAAGGATTGGCCAGGTACTCGATGGGTCCCTCCGGCGTCTGGCTCATTCCGTTAAAAAACATAATCGGCGCCGTAGGCTTTCCATTGACCTGGGACACCATATGCAGATCCTCCCTGACCCCGTCCCTGTGGATATCCAAAACCACCTCAACCGACGGGTTTTCCTGCAAAATGGCCGTGACGCCTTTCAGGGCATGATCATAGGCCCTGCTGCGGTCCAGCTCCCCGTCCACCAGATCATACACGCTGGTATCATGGATCACCCTGTACCCCTTTGCCTCCAAAAGTTCTGTCAAGTAGTCCCCGATCCCCACCACCGTGGCCTGAGGCCTGCCATCCCCGTAGTCCGCGAACGTCTCCTGAGAGTGGGTGTGGTAAATAAGGATCTGGGGATCGTCCCCATCCGTCTTAAGGCTTAGATCCTCCCCCAAAAGCCGGCCCGCGTCCATCTCCTCCCTGCCTGCGGTAGTAGAAGAATGGACACTGTAAAAATTTTTCATCAGGAAATCGTAGTCCGCCAGCTGCTCCAGCACATACCTGGTCCCCACCACCGGAAGATTCTTGTTCTCATGGTGGACCACCGTAGCTTCCGGCAGCTCTTTAAGGGCCGTCTCCGCCATAATCTGGCCCGTATCGCCATCCGGCACATAGCCCCCTGCCATGTCCGCCTTGTCCGTATTCGTCTCCTCCCCTCCGCCAAACAGCAGGTAGCTGGATTCCATCACCACCCTCTGACTCTCCAGATACGTTCCAAAAGACGGGTCCGGGTCCTTATATCCGTCCCCGGAGCGGTCCACAGACCGGTCCCTCTCAAATCTCACCCGGGGGCTGCGCTCTCCCAGCCAGAGAAGCATCCGCTCCGTCCACGCCCCGTCCTGCCGCCCTCCATTGCCGCTCTCCCCCGCGCCCACAGTCCCGGGAAAACCGCGCCAGAAAACCTCAGCCCCGCCTTTGGCCATCAGATCCCGCCCGTACCGCTCCCAGACTTCCATTCCCTGTCCCTTGTCCAACTCTTTCTCATACGTTCCCGCCGCTGCCAGGATCAGGACACCGCCTGCCGCCAGCATGACCATCTTCAAAACCTGTGCCGTATCATACCGAAACCTTCTCATGATCCCGATCCCCCGGAGGGCCTTTTTATCTATCATATGAAAATTTTTCCGTTAATTTCTTAAGATGGGCTGAAATGCGAAAAAAACGCCATGTGTATCCCCTCGGATATGGTGTAGCTGAGCCGTTTCACCGTCTGGTCAATATCCGGCGGCGTCACATACAGAGCCCCGAACTCCGGCTCTAAAAGCTCGCAGATCAGCTGATACTGCTCATCCGGGTCCAGCTGATCCAGAAAATCCCCCATCTCCTGGGTCTCCATGTGGCTTGCCAGGGTCTTTCCAAGAGCCGCGATGGTGTCATGGACAATAGCCGCGGCGCCCACCACCGTAGGCACCCCGATGGCCACCACCGGGATCCCCAGGCTCTCCTCCGTAAGGCTGTGACGGTGATTCCCCACCCCGGATCCGGGATGGATCCCTGTGTTGGTCAGCTGGATGGTGGTCCCCAGCCGCCTTATGCTCCTGGCCGCCAAAGCGTCAATGGCAATGACCATATCCGGCTTTGTCTCATGGATGATGCCCTTTAAGATCTCCGCCGTCTCCATGCCCGTCTGGGCCATAACCCCTGGCACGATCCCGCTTAAGACCGCGTCCTCCTGCTCCTGGCCCATATTCCGGTTCACCCGCAGATTGCCCAGGACCTTTGGCCCCAGAGAATCCGGCGTCACCGACGGATTCCCAAGCCCCACCACCAGCACATGGATATCCTTTCTATCCGGCGCCTTATGTTTCTTTTTCAGCTCCTTCACCATGGTTTTCAGCTGTATGGACAATTCCTCCGCCACCTCCCGGTGGTAATCCTCATCCCCCTTGGTCAAAGCCTTAGCCTCCATGGTAACATAAGTCCCCACAGGCTTCCCCATAGCCCTGGCCCCCTGCTCGTCCAGGATCGCCACCTCCGTCAGCTTGATCTTGCTGGAGGCCTTCCTCCACTCTCTGAGGGAAACCCCCTTAACCTCCCCTCCTCTCCCGGGAAAACTCTCCTTCTCCTCCACTGCCAGATCCGTCCGAATCTCAAACATCATTACCCCTCCGTTTTTCTCATCGTTTCCCTTATTTTTTCCAAAAAACCGGGAAATATGTATTGACATTCCACGCCTTATTGGATAAAATATTAAAGCATGTTTACATTAATCTGTCCGTGTCCAGACTTTGATGCAAACCAAAGAACTTTAATAATATTCATTTTAATCGGAGGTGCCCAGATTGGCTAACATTAAATCTGCTAAAAAGAGAATTTTAGTTACACAAACCAAGACTGCCAGAAACAAGTCCATCAGATCCAAAGTAAAGACTTCCATGAAGAAGGTTGACGCTGCTATCGCTGCCGGTGACAAGGCTGCTGCACAGGCAAGCTTAGTAAACGCGATCTCCGAGATTGACAAGGCCTGCACAAAAGGCGTATATCACAAGAACAACGCTTCCCGCAAAGTTGCCCGTCTGAGCAAAGCGGTAAGCGCCATGGCTTAACCCGTAAAAGCGTATAGAACAAACAAAAGGTTTCAAAAACCGTGGGTGTGGCGGTTTTCGAAGCCTTTTCTTTTTTTGTATCCCATCCCCGGCGGACCAGTCCGCTAATCTGCTAATCTGCTAATCTGCCAATCAGTCAATACTGCCTGGTGATCAAAAGCTCCACGGCCAGCCTGTCATTAAGCCTTCCTGTCTTCACGGCCTCCTCCGCGTCCACGCACAGCTCCACATAGGACAAGATCTGCTCCCTGGAAAATGATCTGGCCTGAGGCATCACCTTTCCCACCACAAACGGCTGCATCTTCAGCCTGGAGGCAATGCTTCCCCTGTCCATGCCCTGAGCCATCAGCTCCTTGACCTGGAGGATCTGGTTAAACTGCCTGGCAATCAGGAACAGGATCCTCATAGGCGGCTCCCTGAGGGTGAGAAGGTCCTCATACAGATCCATGGCAGTCCTGGTCCTTCTGGTGACAATGGCGGCCACCATGTCAAAGATCTTGTTCGTAACCCTGACCGCGCAGATCTCCTCCACATCCTGGTCCGTGATCACGTCCCGCCCCATGGTGTATCCGATTAATTTCTCCAGCTCCATGCGGATATTCTCCATGTCGTCCCCGGTCTTGCCGAGAAAAAGCTCCATGGTCCGCCCTGTGATCTTCTTCCCCTCCTTAGCCAGGATCCCCCCTGCCCAGGAGGCCAGCTGTCTGGCGTCCTGCCTGGCCATCTCCGCCCCGTATCCCAGCTCTTTCACCTTCTTGTACAGCCTGCCCCGCTTGTCCACCTCTGACTCCACAAACACCATGACGGAAGTGTCCGGCATCCCGGGCAGGTACTCCACCAGAGCCTCCCCGCCTCCGCCCTTAAAAAGGCCGCTGTCCTCCAACAGGATCAGACGCCGCTCTCCAAAAAAAGGCATGGTGTCTGCCAGGCTTATGATCTCCTTTAAGTCAAGGCCCCTGCCCTCAAACTGGTGGAAATTCATGGTGTCATCCCCCACCAGAGCCTCTTTCAGGCGCTTCTTATAGCTCTTCTTTAAAAAAGCCTCCTCCCCGTAAAGCAGATATACAGGCTTAAACTGCCCCGTTTTCATGTCCTGGTTCAGAACCTTCATCCCGCGTCCCCTCCTCCCTCTCAAACAGCTTATTTAGACAGATTGCATCCTCCATGGTGTTTTTCCAGCCGTAAACCTTCAGATCTACCTTCCAGCCGTCCTCCGTCCAGGCCACCGCCACACCCTCCTCCCGCAAAAGGATTCTCTGCATATCAAACGTCTCAAAAGAGGCGGCTCCGCTTAAGATTCCCCTGGAATTTACCACCCGGTAGGCAAGCGTCCCCTTCCCTGTCAGATCGTGTTTCAATCCATACCCCACCTGCCTGGCGTTCTTTGGCCTGCCGCACAGCAGGGCGATCTGGCCGTAAGTAGCCACCTTTCCCCTGGGGATCTGTTGGCAAACGATCCCTATCCGCCTGTAAAAATCCATGTTCCGTCCCCTTCCTCTCCCTGTCACATAACCTTAGTCATCCTGGCCCCCAGGCTGTCCGCCCACCGCTCCGTGTAAAACGCCGAGTAAGGGATCCCTTTCTCCCTGCGCGCCTGTCTGCACCGCCCGGACCTGGACCATATGATAGACGGGATTCCCACCACAGCAAGATAACCGGGGCCCAGCATCACAGACTGCCAGGTATGGCCATACTCATGAATCGCCATCTGACGGCACCAGTCCTCATCCCTGGCCGGGGCAAAGATAAAAAGCCCCAGGGAAATGCCCTCGTCCAGATTCCACTTTGTATATACGGCCCCATGGTATATCTCGTGGGGCGCGTCCCTGTAAAAAAGAAACAAAAACAGCCCCAGACACGTCTGGATCCCTCCCCAGGTACACTGGACCGCCACATAAAACAGCCTCTTTGCTCTGTCTGTCAAACCCATAATTCTCCCGCACATAAAAAAGGGGGGCATCCCATCTCAAATGCGATACCCCCGTCAGACTCTTACTCTCAGATTAACCTATGGAATTCAAAATGGCCGCAACATATCCCCACTTATCTACCAGGGTAGCTCCGGAGATAGCGTCCGCTTCCTCTCCCTCGCTCTCTTCCAGCGCGGTCCTGTCATCAGCACCGCCCTCATCCGCTGTGGCCTCTGCCTCATCCTCCTCGGACACATAGTTGGCAGCCACCAGCTCCTCCAGCTCCATAAGAGTCTTGCCGTTTACAAACTGCTGGATCGCGTCATACCCTGCCGCAATCTCCATGGTAGCGCCGGCGTTCTTCATATTCTCGGAATAGTAGGTATTATTCACCCTCTTGGATCCGAGCACTTTGCCTTCCAGAATATTTCCCGCCTCTGTAAACGCGTCGCTGTTGGGAACGCCCTCCTGCTCGCCGTCCAGGAACTGGAACTCGTCAATATAAGACAGGATCACCGTCTCACCGTCATTTAAAGAAGCTGCCACAGTAAAGCACTTATCGCCGTGAGCCGCAAATGTGTCCATATTCAGCAGCAGGTTGTCCCTGTCTCCCTCATAGACCACAGACTCGTTCTCCTTAGCTGCCTTAGCCGCGTCCGCAATAACGCCAAGATACCCTGGGGTGTCAACCAGCGTGGCGCTGGAAACCGCGTCCAGAACCTCCTCGGAAGACTTCCCTGCCAGCTCCTCCAGCTCCCCGATGGTCTTGCCCGCCGCGAAAGCCTGGATCTCGTCAAAGTTGGAAGAGATCATCATGGTAGCGCCGGACTTCTCCATCATCTCAGAGTAGTAATTATCATTCTTTCTCTTGGACCCCAGAACCTTGCCCTCCGCAACGCTTCCGGCCGCCACAAAAGCCTCGCTGTTGGGAACGCCCTCCTGCTCGGCATCCATAAACTGAAATTCATCAATATAAGCCGCGATGATCGTGTCGTTTGCATCCACAACCGCTGTAGCCACGGTAAAGCACTTGTCTCCGTGGGCCGCGCCTTCCACCTGACCGATCTTTAACTCCATGGGACCGGAAGGAGCTTCCGTCTCCGCCTCTGTAGTCTCAGCCGCGGTAGTAGTCTCCGCCGCCGCAGTGGTCTGTGCTGCAGTGGTAGCCTCCGTAGTCTCATTATTGCCTGAACTTGAACAGGCAGCCAGAGAAGCGCTGCATGCCACGACCAGCATTACCTTTGCAAGATTTCTTTTCTTCATAAATTTTCCTCCTCTATCTTTGGGGAACCGACACATCCCCGCCAAATACTTGACAGTCCCTTGACCGCCTATAACACTATACCCCTTTTTTTCAAAATACACAAGGGTATTTTCTCTATTTCTAAATTTTTAAGAATTCGGTGTTACAGTTCACGGGGCGTGGAAAACAGGATGAAAACAGGCGTCAAGCTTGCTTGTAAGACTGTTTTCATCCTGTTTTCCACATCGGGCGAACGCCCGAAGCTTCTTGTTCGGCGGAGCCGGACAAGAAGATGCCCCCCGTGAACAGTAACAACTCGGTTAGTGAGCCCCTTCTGTTTCCTCCGTAAACCCATCGATCAGCGTAGCCGCCCCGCAGATCACCGGGTAATCGCAGCCGTACTGCTCCCCGTCCGTTAATTTCAGACGATAATACCGCCCTCTCCGGATCTGCTTATGCACATCCTCAGCCGTCATCCGCTCATTTAGCGCCCCCTGTACGATCTGATAAGTAGCCTTGTTGCCAATACTGTCCTCCGTGTGCAGCAGATACAGAGTCTCCCCGTCCTCCTCCACCACTTCCTTCTTTATGATATGGGCTTCCACCCGCCATGTCTCCTCCCTTTTCAGATCCTTTGGGATCATCATCAACACTCCGATAAACAAGATAAAACAGATCCCGTAAATAATATAGCGGGCGCCGTCCGTAAAAAACCCTCCGTTTCTGTTCATAGATCCTCCCCCTTTGCTTTTTTTCTATTATACCCAAGGTTTTGGCGCTTTTCAAGATCAATCTCCCCTTCCCTCCCTACTGGCTTCGCCACAATCCCATTATGGTTCACTGGCCCCCGGCAAACGGTAACCCAGACTGCTATTACCTACACCCCCATGAACATGAACGGGCTCTGGGCCATCCCCCGAAGAATACACCGCAACCTCCATCCTCCTGCCGTCGCTTTTCACCGTCACGGCCCCTGTACCCATAGTCACAAACGTCCTCACCCCCCGTCTCTCCAGCCGGTCAAGGGTATCCTCGCCAGGATGGCCGTAGCGGTTGCCCTCCCCGCAGGAGATCACTGCCCACTCTGGCTTTATCCTCTCCAAAAACGCCTCTGTGGTAGAATAGGACGACCCGTGATGAGCCGCTTTAAGCACCTGGACCCTGGGCGTCTCCCCCATATTCAGCCACCGCGCCTCCCCCTTGGCGCTCATATCTCCCGTAAGCAGGATCCCCGTCAGATCGTAGGTCACCAGAAGCATCAGGGAGTGCTCGTTTCTGTCTTCTCCATTCCCTTTTCCATCCTCCTCCCCCGCGTAGAGGCAGTCAATCCCTAATTTTCCTTTCCCTATATGATCCCCCCGCCTCATCCAATGGACCTGAGCCCCGCAGCCCTCTGCCGCCCTCATGATCCTCCCATAATTATCATCCTCCGGATCCTGTCCCAGCCACGGCAGGATCACATGGCTCACCGTGATCCCCCAGTCCTCCTCCATAAGCTCCAAAAGCCCTGATATGTGGTCAAGATCCCCATGGCTGACAATAACCTGATCTACCTGGCTGATCCCCCGGCTCTTTAAAAAAGCCGCGATAACCCGGGAGCCCAAAAGCTTTCTGTCCGAGCTGCCCCCGTCCACCAGCACCACCTGGTCTCCTGTGCGGATGCAGATCCCGTCCCCCTGTCCCACGTCCAAAAACACGGCCTCCATGCCCTTAAGAGGAGGCTGATACAAAAGAACCCCAAGGCTTATCCCCGCAAACACCACCGCCAATGCCCCGCGCCCTCTCCCCCTTCTCCTTCCTCCGTCATCCTCCGGCGCAGGTCCCGTCTGGTCCCTCCTTACCTGAACAGACGCCAATGCCAGAAAGACGCACCACATAACTCCGCAGACGCCCATCTGAACCCACCCCGGCCTCCCGGTCACCATCACCGCCCCAGGCGCCATACCGGCTGCCTGGCACAGTTTCTCATAAAACTTTAACACATAATGGCCTGCCCCCACTGCCGCCATTCCCGCCCGGACGGACACGCTCCCAAAGACAATACCTCCGATTCCGGATAAGAGCACAAAGGACATAAGGGGAATCACCGCCAGGTTCAGCACAAACCCATAGACAGGAACCTCAAAATAGTGGAAGGCCATCACCGGACAGGCAGCAAGCTGAATCAGCGCCCCTGACACTATGGTTTTCTGCCACCCCTTTTTTGCGCCGATCCATTGCTCTGCCAACGGGACCAGGATCCCCAGGGTCATCACCGCCCCAAAGGACATCTGAAATCCCGCCTGGAACAAAAGCCCCGGGGATTTTAGCAGCAGGCACAGACCGGAGAGGGCCACCGCTGTCCTCATATCATACGTCCTCCCCAGCCGCTCCGCCCACATCCGCATAAGCACCATAAGCACAGCCCGCCACACACTGGCGGATATCCCAATCCCCCCGGCCAGGATCCCGTAACTCACCGTCACGGCCATCCCTCCTGCTCCGGCCCCCGCAGATCCCAGACCGGCCTTTCGAAGAAGGCCGTAGCACCCCAGACCGATCATGGAGATGTGAAGCCCGCTGATGGCCAGAAGGTGGGATATCCCGGCCCTCTGGTACAGCTTTTTCATGTCAGCCGAAAGCTCCTGCTTCTCCCCCAGGATCACCGCCTTAAAGATTCCCCGGTCCTCCTCCCCACAGATCCGGTCAAGGACAGCGCCGGCATGACGCCGCGCCCGGCAGATCCCGTCAAGATATGGGGAATACCCCTCATCCATCCGCGCCAGGCTGTCCGCGAAAAACCGCCCTTCGATCCCTATGGCATGATAGTAACCGGCCATATCAAACTCCCCCGGATTGGCGGGCTCATCAAACCGCTCCAGCCTGCCCCTGGCCTCCAAACGCTCACCTACCCGCAGATCCTTCCCCTCATCCGGCCCGTCCATATAGACCAGAAGATGGCCGTACTTCCACTGCCGCCCCTCTCCCAGTATCACCACGTCCCTAAGCTCCGCCACCAGGCCGCTTTTGTCTCCCCTTTCCCGGATCCCCGAAACCGTCCCCCAAACCTCCACATCCCGGCCTTCCGTCTCCTTCCCGATCCGCTCATACCTTCCGGTCTGCCTTAGATCCACTCTCAGCCAGACCAGGCCCCACAACACAAACAGCGGCAGGAACCACCAAACCAGGCTCCTGCCGCATTTTTTCCTCAGATAACAGACCCCGGCCCCAAACGCGGCCAGAATCCCCGCCATCCATCCCACAGGCAGCAGAGCCAATACCTCTCCAAGTACGAATCCCCCTGCTAAACATTCCAGTGGTCTTTTCATATTCGATTGTTATCCTCTTATTCTCTCCCTTTACTCCTGCTCCTCCCCGATCTCCAGGTTCCTCTCAAACTGGGTGTTCAGGGAAATGGCGTCCCGAAACATCACTTCCTGGGACCCGTTTACCGTGATCTGCACTTTGCTCACCGTGGAGATCTCCGACAGGGAATTGACGATGGAGTAAATCGGAATATACTCCTTCACTTCCAGAGTGTTGTTTAAAAATGTGGAATCAAAATTAATATAACAGATATTTTCGTTCAGGGACACGTTCAACAGCTTCGTATCCCCGGGCAGCGTCGGATAATGCCCCTGGGTTCCCGGTCCCTTGATCAGCTCCTCCACAATCAGCCGTTCCAGGGACGTGTTGATGCTGTGGACCACCTCCCTGCTCTCCTCCACCAGACGCCCGCCGGTCTCGTCGGCGAAAAACAGCCGCAGCTGGCTTTTCTCGTAGGAGTTAATATCGCTGATCCCCTCTATAAAATCCGAATCCGCCATAACCCCCACCGGGTTTCCATAGGAATCCAAAAGAGGCTGATCCGCCACATAGATGCTGATATAATCAATGCCGTCGATCTGGGTCATGGTCTTTGCCAGCGCGGCCCGGCACAGGATCTCCCTGGTGGCGTTCATGTTGATCTTGCTGCCATACCCTCCGTCAAAATACAAAAATAAGACCCTCTCCTCCTGGCGGTACCCCAGGTATCCCACCTTATCCGACAGAGCCACCTGGCTGTCCACATCATTGGGGACATTGAGGAACTGATCCATCAGCTCCACCACCAGAGCCTCCTGATCCCGGGTATTCGTCTCATATTCCCAAGGCGCCAGCCTGGTCATGGAGGAATTCAGATAATAGATCTTGTAGATTCCCTCCCGCGGCTCCTCCGGCGTTTTTTCCTGTCCCTTCCCTTTGCAGCCGGCCAAACCTGTTATTGTCATCAGAAAAAGCAGCCACAGCCACATTTTTCGTCCCATCTTCCGCCTCCTGTCCTTGTCTCCTTGGTTTTTCCCGTCAGGCCGGGCCGAACTAGGATGTCCGCTCCGCAGGCCGGGAGATATAATTCAGGGGGATTCTTATGGTAAATGTGGACCCTTCCCCGTCCTTGCTCACCAGACGCACCGCCCCGTGATGCATCAGGATCACCTTCCTGGTAATGGCAAGTCCCAGTCCCGTCCCTCCTGTCTCCCGGGAGCGCGCCTTATCCACCCGGTAAAACCGCTCAAACACATGGCTTTGGTACTCCTCCGGTATCCCGATGCCCGAGTCCGCCACCTTCACGTAGAAAAACTGGTGATCCGCGTCCAGAGTCACCCGGACCCATCCGTTTTCCACATTGTACTTGATGGCGTTTTCCACCAGATTATTGACTGCCAAAGACAGCTTCACCTCGTCCACATCCGCGGTCACCTCCCGGATGCTCTCATAGATCAGCTCCACGTTCCTCTTTCTGGCAATGGGCCGCAGCCGCTTCATGATCTGCTGCACCAGCCCATTGATGTCCAGCTGGACGATGTTTAACTCCTCCACCGCTTTGTCCATCTTCACCAGGGACAGAAGATCGTCAATGATCTTGCTCTCCCGGTCGATCTCGTCGGAAATATCGGTCATAAACTCCTGATACAGCTCCACCGGCGCGTCCTCCATGCTCATGAGAGAATCTGCCAGCACCCGGATAGAGGTAATGGGAGTCTTTAGCTCGTGGGACACATTGGACACAAACTCATCCCTGGACTGGTCTATGGTCTTCAGCTTGTGGATGGTGTTCTGGATCGCGGACGAGATCTCCTTTGTCTCCTTGTAGGCATCCTCCAGGATCACTTGCTCCAGACTGCCCTCCTCCACCCGTCCCAGAATCTTCTTAAGCCTCACAAAAGGCTGCACCGTCACCACTGCCAGCACCACTGACGCCAGAGCCAGGATCCCGCAGGTCACCAGCTGAAAAAAAGCCGCCTTCTCGGATACTTTCTCCGCCATACTGGTCAGGTTCTCCGTGGAAGCCGTGGCCACCAGCACGCCCTCGATGTTTTTCTCCTCCGTATTGCCATACACCGGCACCGCCAGGGCAAAATAGTGCTTATCCTTTTCCAGCCTGCTGCCGCTCTCCCCCTGGAAGCACCGGATCACCTCCTCAGCCACATGGGTCCGCCCCTCGGCCAGCCGGAACGTGTCCTTGATCACCTTAAAATTCCGGTTCACCACCACGATCCTTCCGTTAAAGATATCCGCGATGGTATCCAGCTCCACATCCACGGTCTGATCCCGGCTGTCCTCGTTCATGTATCCCACCCGGCTCATCTTGTTGCTGATGATCAGACACTGGTTCTGCACCTCCATGACCCGAAAATCAATCTGGGTCTGGCGGAAGGACTGGTCTGTCACCTTGCTCAAAATGTACATAGGAAAAAAACCGATCATCAAAAACAGGAGACATAAAGGCACCTTCATGCTGACGGTCCGCTTCCACCTTATCCCTTTTACCCATCCTAATACCGGCACTGCCTTTCTCCCTCCCCGTTTTGGATCACTCCATAGCTTTGGCGCAGGCAATGGCCAGCGCCCCGGGACCGATATGGCAGCTGACGCTTAAAGACAAAGGAGCAATATGGATCTCCCCCGTCTTAGGAAACGCTGCCTTCAATTCCTCCCTAAGCTCCGCTGCCGCCGCCTCATTGTCCGTGTGAGCGATAAACAGATGGATCTTCTCCCCCGTCTTATCCCCAAACCGGTTCTCCATATCATGGCCAATGGCTGTCATCATCACGCTTTTGGCCTGCTTAATGGTCCGGGCCTTGGAAAACGCGTCCAATTTTTCCCCCTGGATCTGGAGCACAGGCTTTAGCTTAAGCAGTGTGCCAAGGGCCGCGGCCGCCGGCGTGATCCTTCCGCCCTTTTTCAGATATTTCAGGGTATCCAGCATAATATAGATGCTGGAATCAAACTTTGTATCCTCCAGATAGATCCGGATCTCCTCCGGACTTCTCCCATCCGAAGCCATCTTTCTGGCATCCATCACCGACTGCCTCTGGGTCACGGAGATCCGCTGGTTATTGACTACCTGCACCTTCCCCTCATAATCCTCCGCCAGCATCACGGCTGTCTGGCAGGAGCCGCTCAGCCCGCTGGACATAGGGATATGCACAAGAGCGTCATACTCCTTAAGAACCTTATCCCACAGCCCGGTCACGGACTCCGGCGAGGGCTGGGACGTAGAGATATCGCTGCCGTCCTTCAGCTTCTCATAAAACTCTCTCTGGGTCAGGTTAATATCCTCATAATAATCCTCCCCATCAATCATAAAAGGCATGGGAAGAACAAAGATCCCCAGATCCTTTGCCTCTGCCTGTGTAATCCCGCTGTTACTGTCTGTCACAATCGCTGTTTTCATCATCACAACTCCTCTTTTCTATAAATTACCGGACCTTGCTGCCGGATCGCCGTCACCGCCATGGCCCACAATGCTGGCCGAAGTATACAGCTGATAATAGATCCCTTTCTTCTCCATCAGCGCCTCATGATTTCCCTCCTCCACGATCCGGTTGCCGGACAGCACCAGGATCCTGTCCGCCCCGTGGATGGTAGTAAGCCTGTGGGCGATGGTCAAGGTAGTCCTTCCCGCCGCCAGCTTATCCAGGGATTCCGACACCAGATGTTCGCTCTCATTGTCCAGAGCCGCCGTGGCCTCGTCCAGAAGAAGCACCTTAGGCGCTTTTAAAAACACCCTGGCAATGCTGATGCGCTGCTTCTGCCCGCCGGACAGCTTTACCCCCCGTTCCCCCACATACGTATCATACCCGTCTTTCAGCTCTTCTATAAACTCATGAGCTCCCGCCAGCTTGGCCGCCTCTATAACCTCCTGACGGCCAGCCCCCGGCCTTCCGTAGGCAATATTGTCAAAGACGCTTCCGGAAAACAGATATACATCCTGCTGCACCACTCCCACATTGCTCCGAAGGCTCTCCAGAGTCACCTTCTTTATATTCTGGCCGTCCAGCAGGATCTCCCCGCTGGTAGGATCGTAAAATCTGGGGATCAGATTGCACAGCGTGGTTTTTCCGCCGCCGGATGGTCCCACTAAAGCCACCTTCTCCCCCGGCTTAATGGTAAGGTCAATATCAGCCAGCACCGGCGTATGGTCATCCGGGTACTCAAAGGACACATGGTTAAAGGTAATCTCCCCCTCCACGTCCTTTAAGGGAGCCGCGCCCTCCTCGTCGAAGATATCCACACTGGCGTCCATCAGCTCCACAAACCGCTCCACCCCGGTCATGCCTCTCTGGAACTGCTCCGCAAACTCGATGATCCGGCGGATAGTCGCCAGAAGGGTGGTCACATACATGGTATAGGCCACCAGATCCCCGGGAGCGATGAGCCCGTCAACCATAAAAATACCGCCTGCCACGATCACCACCACATACATCAGCCCGTCAAAGATCCGGATGGTATTCTGAAACGCGGCCATATACTTGTACGTATGGCGCTTGATCTTCAAAAATTCCTGATTGTCGTGATTAAACTTGTCGATCTCCACTTTCTCATTGGCAAAAGCCCGGACCACCTTGTTGCCTAAAAGGCTGTCCTCGATCCTGGCGTTCAGTTCGCCGATGTGATTTCTCTGGCGCTTAAACGCCTTCCTCACCTGCAGGTTAAAATAGGTACAGGAAACCACCATCACAGGGATCAGCAGGAAAATGATCACCGTCAAAAGCAGATTGATCCTTGCCAGAATCACAAAGGACACCACGCCCTTTAAAAACGCGATAAAAAATTCCTCCGGACAGTGGTGGGCAAACTCCGTCACGTCAAACAGGTCGCTGGTGATCCGGGACATGATCTGCCCCACCTTGGTATTGTTAAAATAATTGTCCGACAATTTCTGCAGATGCTCAAAAGCATCCTCCCTCATATCCGTCTCAATGGACGCTCCCATCACATGGCCTGTGTAGGCCATGTAAAAGCTGGCCATACCGTCAATGACCCGCAGGACAAAATACAGGGCCCCGATGGCCACCACCATCTGCACTGTCAGGGACGCCAGATCGCTCATGCCCACATTGGTGATGTAGCGCAAAATCAGCGGCAGCACCAGCTCGCAGACAGTGGTAAGGCCTGCGCAGAACAGGTCCATAACCATGATCCACACATACTTTCTGTAATATGGGATAAACCTTTTCAGTAAGGCAGTTGTCTTCATACGCTTATGTCTCCTCATCTCTATGCCATGGTTTTTCTAGTGTATCACAAAAGCATATTTTTTTCCATAGGGCATGTATTTCTTTTTCCAAAACAAAACCCCTATAGACGAATCCCTGTTTGTGCATTATAATAAGAAAAAATCAACGCAAAGGAGATACACCCTATGTACTGTCCCAAATGCGATATGGAATTTGTAGACGGAATCACGGTCTGCACGGACTGCGGCGGCCCTCTGGTGGAATCCGAAGAAGCCGCCAGGGCCATGAAAGAGAGAGAACAGAAAGAGCTGCTCCTCAAACAGCAGGAATATCTGGATAGATTAAATCAGCAGCTGGAGGAACTACAGGCCCAGGATGGGGAAGTCCCCGCTTTGGAAGCGGCAATCCCCCGCCCCACAGGCGTCTATGAGACGAAAGCCCAGAAGTATGACGACTTAAAATCCTCCGCCTCCGCCTTCCTGGCGGTAGGCTGCCTGCTCCTTACCGCCAGCGTTGTATTCTGGACAGGCCTTATCCGTCTTCCCATGACCGGCGCCTCCAGGCTGATCTTCCAGGGCGCCGTGACCGCCATGGGAATCTTCTCCATGGCGGTTTACTTTAACACCTCCCGCTCCGCCAAAAATCTGCGGCCGGAAATCGACAAAGAAAAGGAGGACACCAAAGAGCTGATCGCCTGGTTTACGGACCGATGGAAAGCCTCTGATATTGACAGAGAGATTGAGGACCGTGACTCCCTGTCAGAGGAGGAGATAAGCCTGAAACGGTTCCAGATCATTCAGGACCGCCTTATTACCGGGAAAGACCTGCCCGACCCGGCCTATGTGGACGCGCTGTGTGAGGAGATATACACCAAGGTGTTTGAGGCCGAAAGCTTGTAACCTTTTTGGGACTACGGCAATACTATATAGTATCACACACCAAATCACATACTCCAGTTTAAATAGAAAGAAAAACAAGATGTCCAGGTGTACTGCTTTTATGAAGAAGCGGCACGCCTGGACACATTTCGTTTCGGGTTCACTGACACCGCGGCGTCATCCTCTGCCCCGGTCCTATTTTACCAGCAGAGACTTTCCGGTCATCTCTTTTGGCTGCTCCATACCCATAAGCTCAATCAGGGTGGGAACAATATCCGCCAGACGGCCGCCCTCCCGAAGTTTTACGGACGGGTCCGCGTTCACCAAAATAAACGGAACCGGGTTGGTGGTGTGGGCCGTAAACGGAGCACCGGTCTCATAGTCCACCAGCTGTTCCGCGTTGCCGTGGTCAGCGCAGATAAACAGGACGCCGTCCACTTCCTTGATGGCCTCAACCGCCCTTCCCACGCAGGCGTCCACCGTCTCGATGGCTTTGATGGCTGCTGCCTCCACGCCTGTGTGGCCCACCATATCCGGGTTGGCGAAGTTAATAATAATCACGTCGTATTTTCCTGACTTGATACACTCCACCAGCTTGTCGCACACCCCCGGCGCGCTCATCTCCGGCTTTAAGTCGTAGGTGGCCACCTCCTTGGGGGAGGGAATCAAAAACCGGTCCTCGCCCTTGTTTGGCTCCTCGATGCCGCCGTTGAAGAAGAAGGTCACATGGGCATACTTCTCCGTCTCCGCGATCCTGGCCTGGGTCATGTTGTGGTTAGCCAGATACTCTCCGAAGGTGTTGGTGATGCTCTCCTTCTTAAAGGCCACCAGCTTGTTGCCGATGGTGTCGTCATAGTCCGTAAAGCACACATACACCAGGTTCAGCCTCTTTCCCCTGTCAAATCCCTTAAAATCATCGTCGCAGAACGCCCTGGTGATCTCCCTGGCTCTGTCGGGACGGAAGTTGTAGAAGATCACGGAATCCCCGTCCTGCACCGTGGCCACCGGCTTGCCGTCCTCCATAACGATCACCGGCTCCACGAACTCGTCGAATTTCTCCTTGTCATAGGAAGCCTGGATCCCTTCCGGGCCGCTGGCCGCCGGATTTCCCTCTCCCAGAGTCAGCGCCCTGTAGGCCCGCTCCACACGGTCCCAGCGGTTGTCCCTGTCCATGGCGTAGTAGCGGCCCTGCACCGTGGCCACCTTGCCCACGCCGATCTCCTTCATCTTGGCTTCCAGCTCCTCCACAAATCCCTTGCCTGACGCGGGAGGCGTGTCGCGGCCGTCCAGGAAGCAGTGAACGTAAACCTTCTCAAGCCCGTGGCGCTTTGCCAGCTCCAGAAGTCCGTAGATATGAGTATTGTGGCTGTGAACGCCGCCGTCGGACACTAAGCCCCACATGTGAAGGGCGGAACCGTTCTTCTTGCAGTTTTCCACCGCCTCCAGAAACTCCGGAACCTGGAAGAAATCCCCGTCCTCAATGGACTTGGTGATCCTGGTCAGCTCCTGGTACACGATGCGGCCCGCCCCCATGTTCAGATGGCCCACCTCAGAGTTGCCCATCTGTCCGTCAGGAAGTCCCACCGCCAGACCGCTGGCCTGCCCCTTCACAAAAGGACACTGGCTCATCAACTGGTCCATAACCGGAGTTTTTCCCTCGCACACCGCGTTGGCTTCGCACTTGTCATTAAGGCCGTAGCCGTCAAGAATCATTAACACTGTTGGTCTCTTGCCCATAATCATTCTCCTTTACTCCCTTGTGTTAAATTTCACATTCATTGTACATGATTTCACACAATCTTTCAATCACAAATTCTTCATCCACTCCCCTGCCAGCCTGATCCAACACTGACACCCAGGCTCCACAAGGCTCTCCTCCCCTCTGCTGGTATCCACCCTTGCCAGAGAAAGCCCATGGCCCCCTGACGGGAACAGATGCAGCTCCACATTCACCCCATTTGCCACCAGAGCCTGGGCAAAAAGAAGGGAATTCTGCACCGGAACCGTCTCGTCCGTGGCTGTATGCCACAGAAACGTCTTAGGCGTATGAGCTCCCGCCTGTCTCTCCAGGGAAACCAGGCTCCGCTTATCCTCATCCCCTGATTCCTCCCCCAGAAGATGCTCAAAAGAACCCGGATGGCAGTACGCCCCAGACGAGATCACCGGATAGCACAAGATCATCCCGTCAGGCCGGATCTCCTCTGCCCTGCGCCCGACAGGCCCATAGACAAACTCCCGGTTCCAGAACACGCCCAGGCTGCCCGCCAGATGCCCGCCTGCCGAAAACCCGGACACCACGATCTTTTCCGTATCCACGCCCCACTCTTCCCCGTGATCCCTGATCTGGGCCACCAGAGACGCCAGCTCCAAAAGCCCCTGGGGAAATCTCCCCGGCGCCACGGTATACCACAGCACAAAAGCATGATACCCCATGGCCAGATACTCCATGGCCACAGGCTCCCCCTCCCTGGGGGAAAGCCTGTGATACCCGCCGCCCGGACAGATCACCACCGCGGGCCGCTTTCTCTCCTGCTCCCCCTCCTGCCAGTCCAGCAGATACGCCGTAACCTTCGCCCTTCCGTCCTCTCCTGTGCTGTCCGCGCTCCCAAACCGGTCCAATTCCCATGTCAGCAATTTCATCCTTCCACCATACCTTTCTGTTTTTCTAATACCTTTTTCCTTCCTGTGTCAGGCTCATGACCAAAAAGGCGCAAAGTTTCTGAAATCCAAAAACTTTACGCCTGATGGTGTCTCTAATCTGCCAACCTGCCGCTCACTGCTGGCCGTTTATCAACGGAGGCTGCTGGTAGAGTTTGCGCTCTACAAATCTTCTCTCAATCGCAAGCTGTTTTTTAATAGCCTCAATATCATTCTCCTCCGCTATCATCTCCAACCGCTCTATCAAATCCAGCCGCTCAAAAAGGTTTACATTAATCTCTTTTTCAGTTGGCATATTGACCCCCGCTTTCCCTCACGCACCGCATTGACTTGCCTAATAAGTATTCTTCTTAACATTGTACTATAGTCAATTTTCTTATTTTTGTCAATGATTATTGCTTTTTTGGCTATAACTCGAACGATTGGCTGAATCAGCCTTATCTTGCATGGCCGACATTAAACAGCTGCATAAGCCCATCCTGGAGAACCTGGGAGCAGTTTACTCCACGCTTTTCTGCCAGGGTAGCCATCCATGCAGGAAGTGATACATTTTTACGGACTGCTCTGGTATCGGTTGCTGCCCGGTATGCGAACGTATCAATGCGGATGATGGAGCAGGCGGCATTTTCCGGAATATCCAGCTTATGCTGGGGAGTGGGAGCCGGGATTTCGTTCCCTTCATCCTCTGCCACAACGAGCCATCCGCTGGCGGCATCGGTAATCATTTCAATAGCATCATCAATACTGCTGCCGGTTGTAATGCATCCGGGAAGATCCGGCACTCTGCAGTAATATTTGGTTCCGTCCTCATTCGGTACAAATGTCGCGGTATAGATATATTTCATGGTTCAGCCTCCTTTGCTGGCGGCAGGAAGGATTTACCTCCCCCCCTGTTTGATTTCTTTGCGTATGTAGCGGAGATCGTCTTCATCGAAGTGTCCACGCTTCAGAGGAATAGAATACTTGGTTTCTGGATTGTAGTAGATATCGTGGTTTCCTCCGCTCCGCTTGAACTGATAGCCGCTATGGTTCAAGTCCTTGATCGCTGTGTTTCGTGGGTTCATTTCTGTCCTCCTTATAAGAACATTATACACAATAATACACAATATGTCAAGAAAACTACACAACGATACACAACTATCTTATGCAAAAGAGGATGGATCTATATACCTGCTGTCAGCTGCGGTCAATGGCCGAAAAAGGATAATTTTCATTCGGCCATGTTTCTACTCCGCCGCCGCATTTACCCCGGCAATCCGCCCAAAAGTCATAATATCCGAATACGCGTTTCCGCCCAGCCGGTTATTGCCGTGAATGCCGCCCGTAACCTCGCCGGCCGCGTAGAGTCCCGGAATCACCTGGCCGCTCTCATTTAATACCTGTGCCTGGGTATTGATCTGAATGCCGCCCATTGTGTGATGTACCGTGGGAGTCCGAAGACTTGCATAGAACGGACCCTGTTGGATCACCGCATCCGCGCTGGCCGCCTTGCCAAGCTCATCGGAACCGTTTTTCATCCCCTCATTGTAAGTATCCACCGTTGCTTTAAGGACTTCTGCGTCTATGCCGATCTTCCCTGCCAGTTCCTCCAGAGTATCCCCGGCAAAGGTATGACCGTCGGCAATCAGAGACTCAATCTGGGCCGTCCGGCTGTCATCCCCCGCAATCTGGCTGGAATCCACGATCAGCCACATCTGCCCGTCGGTCTGCTCCAGCTCTGCCATAGACATCTCATACCTGGTTCCGTCCTCCTTCACAAACCGCTTCCCTTCCTTATTAACAAACATATAATACTGAGCGCTGAGCCAGTTGCCCACAAACTGCGCCACACATCCGCAGTCATTAATGGGGTCGCCCAGAGGATGCACCTGAATCTGATCCAGATCGATCAGCTTAGCCCCCACAGCCTCTGCCAGCTCCAGGCCGTCGCCGGTGCTGCTGACCGCGCAGCTGGTCATCTTTGTAGTGATCGCTCCGTTGCTGTACTTATAAACCAAATCTGAATTGGCCGCATACCCGCCTGTGGCCAAGATCACTGCCTTAGACGCATTGACCGTAATAACAGAACCATCGCTTCTCTCCGCGACCACGCCGCAGGCCCGCCCGCTGTCATCCATCAATATCTCTGTAACATCCGCGTCCGTGTAAATCTCGGCTCCCGATTTGACCGCCTGCTCCTCCAGAAGAGTAATATATACATTTCCGCCATTGTCCCCCTCTGTACCGGTAGCCTTTATCAGATCAATCTGATGGCCTCTCTGCCATTTTCCGCCGATAGCCATGAAAATGTAATCTTCTTTAAACGGAACACCGATGTCCTCTTTCAGCCACTTTAAGCTGTCCACCGCGCCGGTGGCAAATGTGGTGATCAGATCCAGATCCCCGATCTCGCCGCCTCCGGTATAGGTCTGAAGGGCGTGCCAGTTGGCGCTGTCAAACAGATTCTCCGACCCTGACGCCTTCCATTCCTCAAAATCCTTCTTTACCGCCTCAATAAGGGCTTTATACGCTTCATCATCCGTCTTGACTCCTATGGCCTCTTCCACTTCCTTCTCCAGATCCGCCGTAGTCTTTGCCCCGGTGGACGCAAGAAGCTCCATATCAGCCACATTGTATGTACCTTCTCCCAGACGGGTGTTGCCGCCTGTAGAGCTCATCTTCTCCAGAACAACAACGGAAGCGCCTTTCTCTCCCGCGCTGGCAGCCGCGGCAAGACCTGCGCCGCCTCCGCCTACAATGACAATCTCCGTGTCCAGAAGCAGATCCTCCCCCGCTTCCTTCGCGGCCGCTGTCTGATAATCCTTTACATCCAGGCCGCCGCTTACAAGAGCTGCTTCCACAGCTGCCAAAAAACCTTCCGACGTAATCGTCGCGCCGGAAACACTGTCCACAGCAATGCTCTGATTATCCACAATATCCTTAATCAGCTGCTCCATGGCCGTATCACCGATCCCTGCGGTTTCCTCCGACTCCAGCACCTTAATGGCGCTGATCGTGCCGTCGACATCCACCGTAACCGACACCTTGATATCCCCGTTTCTTCCTGCCGCGCTCCCCTCAAAGCTGCCGCCTGCCGCAGCGGTGGCAGTCGTCTCTGCCGCGGTAGTGGTCTCCTGCGCGGCTTCTGTAGTACCTGCCGCCTCCGTCGCTTCGCCGCCTCCGGAACATCCTGCCAGAGCGGACATGGCCACAACCGCTGCCATCACGCCTGCCATCCATCTTCTTCCACTCGTTTTCATAACTTTCCTCTCCTTATGACTTGTTAATAAATTAACCTTACAGATAGATTATACCCTCTTTTTTACTGTGAAATTATGGTTTTTACCTGATAAATCCATAGCGAAAAATTATAGTTTCTGCTATACTGTTTCTAAATAAAACCACTTTTTCCTGTTTGGCTTACAACGAAGACACAAAGGAGCTTCTGCATATGAATCTAAATCAACTGTACTATTTCCGGACTCTGGCAGACTATGAGCATTACACCAGGGCGGCCGAAGAACTGCATATTACCCAGCCCACATTAAGCAAAGCCATATCCTCCCTGGAACAGGAGCTGGGAGCCTATCTTTTTGAGAAAAAGGGAAGAAATATCGTCCTGACAAAACAGGGCAAGCATTATCTGGAATACGTGAAAGCCGCTTTAAGCGAACTGGAGCGGGGCAATGACTACCTTCGCAAAGAACAGGCCATGGCTGAGGGATATATTGATCTGGGCATGGTCACCTCCGTAGAATACGACATGGTCCCCCGATGGATTCAGAGTTTTCGGGAAGCCACAGGAAAAAAAGTCTTTTTTTCCTGCAAAACAGGAACCTCCCGTCAGCTGGTCAACGGTCTGAAAGAAAACCAGTTCGATCTGATTTTCTGTACTGCCATTTCATCTGAGACGCAGATCGAATTTGTCCCTGTTTTTGAACAGCTTCTGGTAGCCGCTGTCCCTGTGGGACACCGATTTGCCTGCAGAAAATCCATCCATATTCAGGAACTGGAACCGGAAAACATCATTATCCACACCCGCTCCTCCAGCATGTGGGACATTACCAACCAGCTTTATCGGGAAGCCGGCGTCACCATCCGCGTTGCCGGCGAAGCTGAGGAGGACCGGACTATCATAGGTATGATACGGGCAGGAATCGGCTGTGCCATTATGACTGACAATCCGGAGATCCACACCGCCGGCGTCGCCCTCATTCCTCTTACAGGCATCAGCTTTCAGCGCTACATCTCTATGGGATACCGAAAGCACCAGGCCAGACCTTACATGGCGGAACAATTCCGCAAACATATTATGGACGCCATCTCTCTTACCTGATCTGTCATGCTTTACACCGGACTTTCCCCCCTCATTCAACCCTGATATTTCACAATAATCCAGCAAGGGGGCGCTTTCTCCCCTACTCGTGGGCCGGGCACTCGTCAGCTTAGCTGACAACCTTCCCTGGAGTGTCCGTGTGCATATAAAAAGACAGGCCCTCCCATCTCTGGCGGCCTGTCTCTCTTAAGTATCTTTTCCGTAAACCTTTATAATTATAAGGTTACCTCAACCGTAATCAAAAGCGCTTTCAAAATCGGATCCGTCTTTAACGTAGACTTCACCACACCCTTGACATCATCTGCGCTTTTCCCCTGGGGATTGTCAATATCAAATACCAGGCCCATGCCCACCTTCTTGGTGAAATGAAATGTAATCCCGCCATACTCCTTGCCGTCAAACATCTCCTGGATCTCTTTTGCCTTCAGCGTACTGTTAATCTTTACCATATCTTCTCCCTCCACATTGTGTCATTTAATTTTTGCCGGGAAGTCTCTCCGCTCCCACATCCTACAAGCCTGTGGTCCGCATGTGTCTTCCATCGCCCCGCCGCTTGTGCAGCTTTTTTTATTATACCCTATGATTTTCCCGGCGTAAAGTCTTGTTTTTATGAAATTTTCATAAATACATTCCGTCAAAATGCACAAACATAAAAAAAACAAGAAATGTTCCTCTAAAAAACTACCGTTTTTCAATAATATGTGGTACAATTTGGACATAGTATTCATGTAGCCGTCATCTAAGGGGGGCGGCTGCACACTATCATAAATTTCAGGGGGATATATTATGGCAAAAGAAATGATTGCAATGCTTCTTGCCGGCGGACAGGGTTCCCGCTTATACGCGCTTACCCAGAAGCTGGCAAAACCTGCAGTTCCTTTCGGCGGCAAATATCGTATCATCGATTTCCCGCTGTCGAACTGCGTTAACTCCGGCATTGATACCGTGGGTATTCTGACCCAGTATCAGCCGCTGGTTCTGAATGAGTACATTGGCAACGGACAGCCCTGGGACTTAGACCGTCTCTACGGCGGCGTTCACGTGCTTCCGCCCTATCAGCAGGCCTCCGGTTCTGACTGGTACAAGGGAACTGCCAACGCCATCTATCAGAACATTTCCTTTATCGAGCGTTACAACCCGCAGTATGTAATTATCCTTTCCGGCGACCAGATCTGCAAGCAGGACTACAGCGATTTCCTTCGCTTCCACAAGGAGAAGGGCGCGGAGTTCAGCGTTGCCGTTATGGAAGTTCCGTGGGATGAAGCTTCCCGCTTCGGCCTTATGGTAGCTGACGAGAACGACAAGATTACGGAGTTCCAGGAAAAACCCAAGAACCCCAAGTCTAACTTAGCTTCCATGGGTATCTACATATTTAACTGGGATATCTTAAAGAAATACCTGGTTGAGGACGAAGCTGATCCCAACTCTGAAAATGATTTTGGCAACAACATTATCCCCAACCTCTTAAGGGATAACCGCAATATGTACGCGTACCACTTTGACGGCTACTGGAAGGACGTAGGAACCATCTCCTCCCTCTGGGAAGCCAACATGGAAGTCCTGGATCCGGAGCACAGTGGCATCAACCTGTTTGACGAGAACTGGAAGATCTACAGCCGCAACAGCGGTATGACCGGACACAAGATCAGCGGCGACGCTGTAGTTGAGAACTCCATGATCACCGACGGCTGCCGCGTAGAAGGCACGGTTAAGCACTCCATCCTCTTCGCGGGCGTAAAGGTTGAGCCGGGCGCGGTGGTTGAGGATGCGGTTGTCATGGGCGGCACCACCATCAAGGCCGGCGCCCAGGTGAAGCACTGCATCATCGCGGAGAATGTGGTCATCGGAGCAAACGCTGTTGTGGGCGCTATGCCTACGGACAGCGAGAAAGGCGTTGCGACCGTTGGCTCCAGCATCTATATCGGAGACAACGCAAAGATCGGCCCCAATGCCATGGTAAATAATAATGTAAAAGGCGGTGAAGAACAATGGTAAATTCCAACGCAAATGCCCTGGGCATCCTTTTCCCAAACAGTTACGATTCCTTAGTACCTGAGCTGGTAGGCGAGCGTCTGATGGCTTCCATTCCTTTCGCCGGCCGTTACCGCATGGTAGACTTTATGCTGTCCAGCATGGTAAACTGCGGCATTGACAATGTATCCCTCATTGTCCGCAAGAACTACCACTCCCTGATGGACCATCTTGGTTCCGGCCGCGAGTGGGATTTAACCCGCAAAAACGGGGGCTTAAACATCGTTCCTCCCTTTGCGGAGAAGACTGTCAAGGTGTACAACGGCCGTGTAGAGGCCCTGTCCAGCATCCTTGACTTCTTAAAAGACCAGAAACAGCAGTACGTTGTCATGGCTGACACCAACATTGCCGTAAACTTTGACTTTAACGCCATGATCAGCGAGCACATCGAAAGCGGCGCGGACGTTTCCATCGCTTACGCAAAGCAGGAGATTCCCGTAAGCGCCAGAGAGTCAACCAATGTAGGTAAAGGCCTTTACTATACGCTGAGAGTCGAGGATGGAGACGTAAAAGAGATCTTCATCAACCCCAAGGATGAGGGCGTTCAGAACTTCTCCATGAACATCTATGTAGTTGGCAGAGAGTTCCTGATCGAGCAGATCCATGCCGCCTTTGTGAGAGGTTTCTCCTACTTTGAGCGGGACATCGTTGCCCCTCAGCTTGACAAGCTAAAAGTTCACGGTTTCCTGTACTCTGGCTACATGGCCCGCATCAGCGACATGAAGAGCTACTTTGACGAGAACATGAAGCTTCTGGACGATGAAAACCTGGACGCACTCTTCAACCCAAGCCCCATCTACACCAAGATCCGCGACGACAACCCCACCCGCTATATCCAGGGCGCTAAGGTTAAGAATGTTATGGCGGCTGACGGCTGTGTGATTGAGGGCGAGGTTGAGAACAGCGTTCTCTTCCGCGGCGTGAAGATCGCCAAAGGCGCTAAAGTTAAGAACTGCGTCCTGATGCAGGATACGGTTGTGGAAGAAGGCGCAAGCGTAGAGTACCTGATCACGGATAAGGATGTTAAGGTTACGGCCGGCAAAGAGGTTAAGGGTACGGGTACCTTCCCGGTTTATGTGGCGAAATATCAGGTAGTATAAAGACTGTTCCGAGATCAGAACTGAGGTAATAAAAGCAGGCATGGATCCATGCCTGCTTTTTTATACCGTCCCATCATCCATCCTTTCCCTCCCTGACATACGCTTCGCCCTTTTCAGAGCTTCTTTTTAAAAACTCTCTGGGCGACACTCCGTACTCCTTCCGAAAAGCTCTGTAAAAAGCCGTATAATCCGAAAAGCCGCAGGATTCCCACACCCCCTGTACCGCCACGCCGGAAAGTATCTGATTCTTGGCGTCAACAAGACGCCGTTGGGTAACATAACGATAAAAAGAAATTCCAAGCCTTTTCTGGAACAGATGGGAAACCGTAGACTGACTCACAAGAAAATGTTCCGAGATCTCCTTCAAGGTAAATCGGCTGCGGTAATTGGCATACACATAGCTTAATAAACCGTCAAAAAGACTGTCTCCGTCATCTTCCGGCAAAGCCGGATTCAGGTAATAGTAGGTACGCCCTAAATGGGCCATAAAGGAGATCGTGTGCGCCATCAGACAGGCCTCCCAGTTCAGCTTCTTCTGCTGTGATTCACGATAGATATTGCGCAAAAGGGAAGAAAAAGCAGACCAGGTAGCGGAAGGAGTGTGGAGAAGATACTGCTCCTGCTTTCTGCACTGGGCAAATGCGTAATCCAGGTCAGGAAACATGGCGGTGATCTGGTTCCAGAAATCCAGATCGATCCATAGGGCCAGACGCGTGTAGGGCTCTTTCATGTCAGAGGGCAGTATCGGCCGGTGGCCGATCCCTGGAGGGATTAAAAGCAGATCCCCCTCCTGGATCCGAAAATGCTGGTCATTGAGCAGGTACTCCAGATCCCCGCCGCATACAAAAAGCAGTTCGTAGAAGTTGTGAATATGAAGCGGAAGCACAAAAGGAGCCTGACTCACATCCTCATGGATCTCAATCGGACAAGACATCCGACATTCCTGATATATATTTTTCATAGGCGTCTCCCAGGCGGTGTTGTGAATTCTGCATATTTTTTTTTAAATTTTATAGATATTTTGATGAATCTAAATATAAAATTTACAAGATATACAAGGTTATTTGCATTATTCACAATTAAAATTGCATATCTAATATGATACCATCATTATACACGGCCGTAATCAGAAAAGCAAGCTCAAAGGAGAACCATATGAAAAAATTTACCGTTCGAGACGAAATCGGTTATGTATGCGGGGACATGGCAGGCAGTTTTGTAAACCTGTTTGTGGACGCGTACTTCCTGACCTTCTGCACCTATGTTCTTGGAATCAGCGCGAAATGGATGGGCTCCCTGTTTCTGGCGGCCCGCCTGTGGGATGCCTTTAACGACCCTATGATAGGCTCATTTCCGGACCGCTGGCGTCTGGGAAAAAGCGGGGACAAATTCAAGCCCTATGTAAAGCTGTTTATGATCCCTCTGGCTCTGTCAGGCGTACTATGTTTTCTGGATGTATCCTCATGGAATCTAAGTGGATTTGCCCTCCACGCCTGGGTAGCATTCGTCTATGTGCTCTACGGCATGAGCTACACCGGAACCTCCATGCCCTACGGCGCCATGGCCTCGGTTATCACCAATGACCCCATCGAGCGCTCCAAATTGTCCAGAGCCCGCTCCGTAGGAGGCACTATCGTAGGTGTGGGAGCCTTGTCCGTAGTCCCTGTCTTCTGCTTTGACAAAGACAGCAACATCATCCCCGCCAATTTTACCATGCTGGCTGTGGTGTTCGGTATAGGCAGCCTGATCTGCTACATCCTTTTAACCTCCCTTTGCACCGAGCGGGTCAGAGACGCGGCTCCCCAGCAGAAGGAAAAATTTAACTATGCGAAAATACTCAAAAACGTCACTAAAAACCGTCCTCTCATCGGCGTCATGGTGGCCACTGTGGGAAGCCTTTTGTTCATCACCGGAAACAGCCAGTTAAGGACTTACATTTTCAAAGAATATTATGAGAATACTTCCGTAATGTCCGTGCTCAGCCTGTCCAGCATCCTTGTCATGATCATCTGCTTCCCGCTGGTACCAAAGCTGACAAAAGTATTCGGAAAGCGGAAACTGATCCTGTACTCCTCCATTTACAGTCTGGTACTGTACGGATTCATGCTCCTTGTCCCTATTAAGAATGTATGGCTTTACGCTGTCCTCACCATTATCGCTTCCATCGGGCAAACCGTATTTACCATGCTTATCTGGGCTCTGGTCACGGACTGCCTTGATTACGGCGAGTGGGTTACAGGGGAACGCAATGACGGCTCCATGTACTCCATTTACACCTTCAGCCGCAAGATCGGCTCTACCCTGGCCTCCACCATCGCCTCTTTCTCCCTTCACGCCGTAGGCTATGTGTCGGGAACCAATATCGTTCAGGCGCCGGAGGTGGTAAACAGCATCCGTATTCTGGTATGTGCCATTCCCGTAATTACAGCAGTGCTGGAGATCGTGGGCATCGGGCTGATCTTTGACCTGGACAAAGCCAAAACCGACCAGATGTATGAAGAGCTGGCAGCAAGAAGACAGGCAGCCGCAACAAATTCATAAGAAAGGAACAAGACAAATGCGAACAAGAATATTGCCAAAAATGCTTAACTGTGAAGTAGAAGAATATCTGAAAGACAGAGATATCATCATCGTCCCTACAGGTACTGTGGAGATGCATGGCGGTATGCCCCTTGACAGCGAAACCGTCATCAGCGAGGCCTTTGCCCTGAAAATGGCGGAGCAGGCCGACGCCCTGGTTCTCACAGGCCTTCCCTATTTTTACGCCGGAGCTACTGCCAGCGGCCGGGGTACTGTGCAGGTCAGCGTCCGCCAGGGAATCGACTATCTGGGAGCCATCGCCAGAAGCCTTCTGCGCCAGGGCTTTAAAAGGCAGATCTACATCAGTTTCCACGGGCCTGCCCATATGACCTGCAGCCCTATGGTCCGGGATTTCTTTGACGAAACCGGAGTCCCCATTCTGTATATGGACTTAACCATGGAAATGGGGAATGCGGGCAAAGGTCTGATCCGCTCCATAGACAGCTTCCATGCCATCACAGTAGGCGCCTACCACATCATGGGGAGATTGTCTGATGTTCCCCTGACCACGGAATTTTTCCACACAGAGCCGCAGACCGTAGAACCGTTTCAACGTCTCTTTGGCCTTGCTTATCAGAGCGGCAGCATCGGATACTGCTTTGGAGATCCCAAAGACCACATGAGTACCACAGCCATCCCCACAGAGGAACGACGGCAAGAGCTTGCCCTGGAAGGGAAAGAGATCATCGAGCGCCTTGTAGATGCTATGGATGTAAAAAAGACGGTACAGGAAATGCGGGATCTGGAACACTTCCAGTCCCAGCTGATGGAACGGTATCCATGGATGCCCGCCGCATATGAAAGACACAAAGGAAAGATCACTCGTCCGCTAGGTTAAATACAGACGCATATAAATGTTCTGGGGAGGGAAGACCGTATTTCTTCCCTCCAGTTATAGCATACTCTTTGCCTGCTTTTTTGAACTTTCTCCGCGATTCCTACCACACCTCCACTTTGCAGGCATGCTTCTTCGTCCTTTTATTATAGCTGATTCCCACTGCCAGAACCCTTCCCGTGTATTTAGACGGCTCCCCCAGCTTCCCTCTTAACCGCAGCACATAATTTTTATCCTTAATCTGCTGAATCGCCCTTTTAGGCGTACTTCCTACCTTCAATTCCAAGATCACCGCATCCGCGCTTTTTATCTCCGGATAAAAGATGAAATCCACATACCCTTTGCCTGCCTTATCCTCCCGTTCCACCCGGTATCTGTCCCGCGCCCCAAGGTATACCAGATTAACCACGGCCGCCAGTTCTGTCTCACTATTGTAAGATAAGATTGGGGACTCCGTATCGTGAGCGAACGCAAGGATATCCGCCATGGTGTCGGTATCCCCTGCCAGGGTAGCTGCCAGCATCCGCTCCGATTCCCTGGCCAGACTATAAACATATCCCAAACTGTCATTATTCAAAAGAAGTTCATTAAACTTATCCATCAGTTCTTTATTGGGAATAAAAACCGTCTTATTCTCATATGTCAAAAGCCCGTAAACTACCATGGCTGAATAAATCTGATTCTTTGTCTTAAGTTCCGTACCGGTAATGGCATACCCCAAAAGGGCAATCGGAACTCGTTCTCCTGACACCATCAGGACAATATCATCCCTTACATCCTGAATATTATTACGAATATAGTAAAAGATCTCGTCATAAGGTCCTGAACTGGTCCAATAATTGGACAGTTCATTGTCTGTCAAAGCGCATACAACGGAACGGGGATTATAAAGCCGCCCTCCTTTTGCCGTACAGTAACCGTCATACCAGATACGCAGTTCCTCTCTGGTAATTGCAGGTTCCTCTGTCCCTTTCTGATATATTTCAAACAGTTTATCAACCTCTGAATCCGAAAATCCAAAATATTCACTAAACTTTTTCTTTGTGGCCATGTCATATTCTAAAAACATATTCAGCTCCGAGCCGCCGGAATACTTGGCAATGGGAAGAACTCCTGTCATATAGGCCAGTTCCACATAGGCTTTTCCTTTTAGCAATGATTTCAAAAACAACAGATAAGCCTCCTGATCTTCCTTGGTCATATATGACATATGAAAGACGGCGTCCCACTCATCCATGATAAAAATAAACTTCTCACCTTTTTCCTGAAAAATATCTGTCAAAATATCCCAGGCCGCCTTCGCTGTGTCAATTAACAGATCGGTATACGCCTTGGCAAGATCATTGTTAAGCCCATCCTGTATACGGGCAATATACTGTCCGTAATCCGTGCAGTCCCTTGGCACTTCGCTGAAATCAATGTAAACAACATTATGCCTGTTCAAATGAGCCTTACAATTTTCATTCCCGCCAATGGCAAGCCCTTCAAACAGGCCTTTGGAATCAACAGCCTTTCCCAAAAAAGCGGCAATCATACTTGCCATAATGCTTTTCCCAAATCGCCGCGGCCTTGTGATACATAAATATTTCTGTCCATCAACCTCCATCGCGCTTAAGATATCTTCAAGGAGCAGTGATTTATCCACAAAAAACCGTGTCCGGACGATTTCTTTGTATACTTCAAACGGCGCTCTGCTGTTCAAATATCTTCCCATATCTGCTTTCCTTTCTCAGAGTTTCACGCATCACTTTTATTATAGTTCTATCTTATCATAAAAAGGCAGCCCCTCAAAACGCCCTCAAATAATACGACGCCAAAAACACCTTCTCCACCCACCCCCACTCCGGAAAGAACTGCCGGATATCCACAAACACCGGTGAAAACACCAGGCTCCCCACCAAAACCAGAGGGATCAAACAGCAGACAACCTGCGGCTTCCGGCATATAACCTTCAGCCCATAGGAAAACCCGCAGACCGCCAGCACATAAACACCCATCACCCCAAACTCCCGCGCCGGATCATCCAGACATCCCCCGGTCCTTAACGCTCCCAGCGCCGACAATGCCGCCAGAAACACCGGAGCCGCCAAAACTGCCATGCGGCACACCAGCCGCCTCCCTGACGAAAGAGGCAGAAACAATCCCTTTTCCTCATCATACCCCAGCATCACTGCGCTGTACATGCCCACCAGCAAAAGATACACTGCCACAATCCCCCTGACCGGGAACACCCCCGCGGCCTCCGTCCCGCCCTCACTGTCAAGTCCCTGACCTCCCCGGTTCTGATAACGGTACGCAAACCGAAAGGTGCTTCCGCTGGAAAGCCATTTGTCATACAGTTCTCCCGCCAGCGTCTCCAGGCCGTCCGCCCCTCCAGGTTCCATTCCCCCGTCAAAGGCCTCGCCGCCCCATCCAAATTCAGCTCCCGAATCCCTTAATACCTGGGCCTCCATCACATAATCCAAAAAGATCTCCCTGTCATAAAGCTTCATCAAAGCCGCGAACACCACCTCCGTGGAAAGATCCGCCAGAACCGTGGAAGGCGCGGAGTATACCCGGATGCACCGCTTATAATCCCCCTCATCCAGCTTTTCCCGCAGATTACCGGAAAACACATACCCGCACTCCGCCTGCCTGGAAGCCACCTGGGCCTTTACCTCTTCCTCGCTCCCGCACTCATAAAACCGAAACAGCCCGCTCCCGTCCGCGTCTTCCCCATCCCCCTCCTGTTTGGTCAAAGCCTCCAAAAGCTCCCCCTCCAGAAGAGCCGTTTTGCCATCGATCCTCTCGCTGTCCGCCGTCTCCGCGCAGACCGCGATCCTTACCTCCTGCCCCTCCTTCTCCTCAAGCCCTTTCACGAAAAAAGTCGCCGCCGGAAGGACAAGAAGGATCAAAAGAAACGACGCCTTCCGCAGATACCTTTTGCAGGACAGAAAAAACCACACGCAGCCGCTTTTCATCGCCTTCTCACCTCCATCAGCCCGCTAAGAGCCCACGCAGCCGCCAAAAGCCCCACGCACGCCCCCAGCCTGCGCCAGTCCGGCTCCATGGTAAACGCCGTCTTCACCGTGTCCATAAGGATCGAAGACGGCAGATACGCCGCCCAT
The DNA here is from genome assembly GCA_910585645.1 of uncultured Hungatella sp. Lineage (GTDB taxonomy): Bacteria > Bacillota > Clostridia > Lachnospirales > Lachnospiraceae > UBA3402. Next base: position 32,038 of record CAJUFP010000041.1, read on the forward strand.
CTCTGGATCGTTGCAGGAAGAAACACCATAGGCAAAAACCCTCCTGCCAGAAAATGCTGCCCTGTGATAACGAAAAACAGCAGCATGATCCCCCCCAGAAGCGTTCCCGCCATCTGAAACAAGAGCGTCACCACCCCGGCCGCGGCCCCGCAGGTAAGAAACCACGCCAGGATCAAAAGCCCGCTAATCTCCACCACATTGCATACCACAGCTCCTGCCATCACCGGCAGAGTAGCCGCCGCCAAAAGGAATCCCATGCCCCCGATCCTCGCCGCCGCCAAAAAGCCGCCGCCCAGCCCGGCCATCCAAAGCTTCTGCCTAAGCGCCCGCCGGGACGGCATCAGATACCCGGACACAGGGATCGCCGCAAGAAATAAAAACAGCACATACACGCTTATCTCATAAAATTCCATGGTATCCACATCCCCGGTTGCCTGCACCTTCATATGGCGGAAATACCCGGTTCTCTGGAGGCTGTACGCCATATACCGCTCATTCAGATCCCGCTCCAGCTGCCCGATGGCCTCCTCCAGGCCCAGCATCCGATACAGCTCATTGCCTGCGTAGATCCCCGCCTGACTGGCCCCCAGGGTCAATGCCCCCGCGTCCGTCAGCTCCTGAAACAGCTTCCCCTCCACCCCGGCGTCCGGGCCAAACCACACGGTCACCGGAGTATTGGCGCCGTTCATAATATCCCGGACAAATCCCTCCGGAACATCCAGCACTGCGTACAGCTTCCCCTTCTCCAGCAGCGAAAGGCAGGACTCCCTGTCCATATACTGAAAATCGCAGACGCTTCCCACACTCTCCAGGGAGCTGATCATCTTCACCACCTGCCTGGCCAGCTGGTCCTCTTCGGGGACAGACACTCCCACCGCCACTCTCCCCACCACCTGGCCGTCGTACAAAAGGCGGCTGGACAACAGGGCAATCACCGCTGCCAGAAAAAACAGCATGATTGCCCCTGCATAAAGGTGTGGAAGCCGTTTATATGCCCTCTTTAATTCCAGTTTCCAATAAACCAGACGCATACACCCATTCTTCCTGTTCTCTTATGATTTTTATTCTTGTGATCTTGATTCTTGTGATGTTTAAACTGTCATGTTCCCCGCTTAGTAGGAAAGCTGTGACATCAGCTGCATCACATTCATGTAAACCTCCATGATAACGCTCTCCCAGTCAGCCTCATCCGCTGCCAGAATATCAAAAGCGTCGCCCTGTAGCGCAGTCACCTGTCCGCTTAAAGGACCGTACCCATAATCGCCGCTTAAGGTCAGCTGCGCCATAGCGTCCATCACCGTGATCTTTAACTCATCAATATCCGCATGGATCGAGGTTCCCTTCTCCAGCTGATCCACAACGCCGGTCATGGAGAGATCCACTAACAGCGAGTCGTCCGCCGTCACAGCCATCCCCATATGATAATCGCCGCCGTCAGAATTATAGGAGCCTGTGCAGGTGAAGCCCGCATCAATCTTCTCGTCGCTGTCAAGCTTCACGTCCAGGGCCAGATCCCCGGTCAGCTGTTTTCCGTCGTAAGAGCCGCTTTTCACCATAGAAATCTTTAAGTCATCCCCCTCCCTGCCCAGCACTGCCTCCGCTGTCATGTTCTGGGTCAGGTAAGAACCGCCCTGGAGCCTGCAGTTAAAAGTCACCTGAAGCTTATCTTCGTCTGTAACGTCGCCCTCCTCGACAGCGTCCGGATCAACCAGATAGGTAGAGCCGTCCACCGCTGCCAGACGTCCCTTTTTATCCACATAGACCGTCATGTTCACATCGGTCAGGCTCTTGTCCAGGAAATCCACCATCTCATTTACCGCTTCCGTCACATCCTCCAGACTGTCCGCATACAGCTGCTGGGCGGAAACCCCTGAGCTTGCGCCGCCCATCATCTCCGTCAGTTTCACGCTCTGCTCCAGCTGATTTAAAAACTGCTCCTTAAGCTCCTGGTCATTCAGGAAGAAATCCGTGGTAGTCCGCAGAAACTCCATCATAGAATCCTTGCTCACCAACACCTTGTAACCATTGCAGGTCACCTCCGCCCCATCCATGGTAAAGGTTCCCTTCTCTCCCTTTTCCACAGACAAAGCCTCCTTAAACTTCTCCTGGGCCTGTGTGCCTTCCCTGTAACGGGTCATCAGACTGTCAAAATCCAGGTTCGCCTCTCCGGACTCTGCCAGCTTAAGCTGCTCTTCAAAATACCCAAACAGCCCTTCCACATCCATCCCCGACTCCTCAAGGATCGGCCCCACCAGAGGAGAATCCTCGATCCTCTGGGCCAGACCTTCACCAAGATCAATGGTAAATACCTTGGAAGAAAGCTCTGGAAATGCCATCATCAGCTCCTCATCCCCATAGTAAGCGTTCACATTGATAAAATCCATATCCTTGTAAATCAACGCGATATCCGCTGAACTCTTCTTATTGGTCTTGTCGCTCTTCGCGCTCACCCGCACCCCGCTGCCCGCCAGCGCCTTTACCTCAGCCTCGGAACAGTCGTCCAGGATCAGTGTAACGGAGTCCTCCACATCCCCTGTCAATGCATTCTCCGAAAACATGCTCAGCCCGAACAGCTCCTCCAAAGGCTGCGCCTGATCCTCTGTGTAGACATTCTCAAACGCGCTGATGACCACTTCCTTGGGATCCTTGCGCCCCATAAGGCCAAAAGCCAACGCTCCCACAGCCGCCACTCCAACCACAACCCCGCCGATGATAAGGCCCTTCTTCTTTCCGGATCTGGGCGGTTCGCCCGTCCCGTCCGGGGAAGCGGCTTCGTCCAAAGACCCTGTTTCCTCTGAAACCTCCTGCATCCCTTCCCCAGCCGCGCCTGCGCCTGACGGCTCCTGTGTACTTACAGGGTTCCCGCACTCATGGCAAACCTTCTCTTCAACGCCAAGCTCCGCTCCGCAAACATTACACTTCATAATCTTCTCCTCCCTGCTTTCCAAGGCCATAAGGCCTTTTTCCTATTCTGCTTAAGTTACGGATCTATTATTTTCCATAACTGCTAAACTGCTCTGTTGTCATTCCCGCGTACTCTGCCGCCCTTTCGACTGTCATATCTCCACGTCGAACCATCCGCGACAGTAATTCCATCCTCTCCTCTTCCCGGCCTTCCTCCCGGCCTTCTTCCCGGCCCTCTTCCCGGCCTTCCTCCCGGCCTTCTTCCCGGCCCTCTTCCCGAATCATCTGTAATGTCTCCGCTTCATTATATTCCGTGATGCACATCCCTTTCACCTCCGCTCTGTTGCCTATCAAAAACGGCCTTATCACATAATCCGCAGGCATTTCATCAATGGCCTTATCCACCGCGTTTTCAATATCCATATCCTCATGATTCTCACGAATATGCTCCACCAGCCACGCGTACTCCTCCAGCGGCTTGCATGCTCCCAGCAGCTTCCTATTCTGGCCATAATTGATGTTTATCATCCGAACCTTGACTTCTATATCCGATTCAACAGCCTGGCCTTTCGTCTCAAATGCGTCGCTTAACTTAAGAATCCTGTCTTCCTTACCCTCGGTTCCATTATAAAAGACCACCAATTTAGGAATCGGAAGCTTCACAATCCGTTTTCCATATATATTCAGCTTATTCCTATGGATGTATTTATCATACAGTTTCCCCGCGTACATAAGCTGCCGCACTCCCATATTTGGATTATAGGTACTTTGCTGCTCGTAAATGTTCATCACATGGAAAAGGTTAAATGACACATCATTTTTCATTCCCATATAAATAGCATCATCCATGGTCGTAAATAAAATATCATCCGCATCCCTGTGATCGGTTCCGTTTACCGCATTATACAAGCTAAGCGTCCATTCCTTGTTGGATTCACTTCCAAACAGAAAACAGAACAGCCGATCCTTGTGCTCTTTATTGATCATCGACATTCTCAACATCACCACCTTCCTGCCATATCTGGCATTATTTTCTACATCAGTTCCCTTACATAATCAAATAAATTATAACATTTCAAAGCAATGATTACAAGTGTGTACAATTTTTCTTTCTGGCGCACCCTATAAAGTGTTACTATTCACGGGGTAGTTGAATAAAGATTTCATAGCATACTGAAAGGCGCC